>DATIZY010000118.1:0-2413 GCA_035516895.1 Thermoanaerobaculia bacterium
GTCATGCCGGCCAGCTTCTTGTACATGCGGAAGTAGTTCTGGAACGTGATCGACGCCAGCGTCTGGTCTTCCTTGCGGATGAGCACGCCTTCCTTGGCCTCGATCGACTGATGCAGGCCGTCGGACCAGCGGCGGCCCGGCATCAGGCGTCCGGTGAACTCGTCGACGATGATGATCTCGCCGTCCTTGTTCACGTAATCGACGTCGAGCTTGTAGAGCGCGTGCGCGCGCAGCGCCTGCTGAACGGCGTGCAGCGTGTCCATGTTGGCGGGGTCGTAGAGCTCGATTCCGCCTAACAGCTTTTCGGCGTGCAGCACGCCGTCCTCGGTGAGCACCGCCGTGTGCTGCTTCTCGTCGATCTGATAATCGACCTCGTTCACGAGCCGCGGGATGATGCGGTCGGACGCGTAGTACTTGTCGACGCGCTCGTCGGAGGGGCCGCTGATGATGAGCGGCGTGCGCGCTTCGTCGATGAGGATCGAATCGACTTCGTCGACGATCGCGTACACCGGATCGCGCTGCACCATCGACTCGAGGTCGAACTTCATGTTGTCGCGCAGGTAGTCGAAGCCGAACTCGTTGTTCGTGCCGTACGTGACGTCGCAGCGGTAGGCGATCTGCCGCTCGCGATCGCCGTGCGGGTTCTGAATCACGCCGACGGTCAGGCCGAGGAACTTGTAGACGCGGCCCATCCATTCGGAGTCGCGGCGCGCGAGATAGTCGTTGACCGTGACGACGTGCACGCCGCGGCCGGTGAGCGCGTTGAGATAGACGGGAAGCGTGGCGACGAGCGTTTTTCCTTCGCCCGTCTTCATCTCCGCAATTTTTCCGCTGTGCAGGACCATGCCGCCCATCAGCTGCACGTCGAAGTGGCGCATGTTCAGGGTGCGTTTCGCCGCTTCGCGACATACCGCGAACGCTTCGGGCAGGAGATCGTCGAGCGCTTCCTGCAGGTCGACCTGCGCACCCTTGACCGCGCCTTCATCGCGCGGGATCTCTTTCCTGCGGGCTTCGAGCGCCTCGACGACGGGGCGCAGGCGCTCGCGAAACTCCACGGTCTTCGCACGCAGCCCGTCGTCGGTGAGCTTGGAGATCTCCGGCTCGAGCGAGTTGATGTGCTGGACGCGCGGAATCATGCGCTTCACATCGCGCTCGTGCTTCGAGCCGAAAATGGCAGTCAATACTTTGTCGATCATGTCTTCTCCTTTGCGTGAATCAGCTGCGAAAAAACTTCAGCAGCTACAGCGCAGGAGCGCGCGGCGACGCGGCGCCGCACTTGACCAGACGAGCGGCGCGCGGCGACCGACGATGGGGCCCCGGCTTCAGCCGGGACGTTCGAACCGGCTGAAGCCGGTGCTCCATCCGAACGGCGGCGCGCACCTCGCTCTCGGCAATCACCGCGTGGACGCGCGGCGAAACGGCAGAGGGTGCCGTCATGCCTAACGCCAGTGCCAGAACGAGGTACAGGTTCATCCGAAAAACAATCCTATCGCGAGAACGCGCTCAGACGATGCAACGTCATCCACGTCTGATGCCCGAGGAACACGACGAGGAAGAAGTAGGTGACGGCGATGCCGGTCCGCTGCCACATCGTGATCTCGTAAAACGCCTTGTCGCTCTTCTCGCGCTGAATCGACGCGTAGACCTGAAACGCGACGAGCAGCAGAACCAGCAGCATCAGCGGGTTCGGCTGTTTCACCACTTTGTAAATGAGCGCGCCGCCGCCGAAGACCCACATCCACTTCGTCACGGCCGCCGAGATCCGGCCGCCGTCGAGCATGCCGATCGGAAGCAGGTTCAGCAGATTCACCGCGAAGCCGGCGGCTGCGATCGCCAGGTAGAGCGGCGCGTTCGTCAGCTTGTAAATGAGCAGCACGCCGAGCGAGGCGATCGTGCCCGCAACCGGACCGGCGAGTCCGATCTGCGCGTCATCGAACGCGGAACGCGGCTGGTCCTTGATCGTTACCGCGCCGCCGACAAACGGGATGAACACCATCACACCGGCCCGCAATCCCTTCGCCCGGATCACCACCGCGTGTCCGACCTCGTGAATCAGAATGATGATCGCGAAGCCGACGACGAGCCGCAGCGGCGCCTTGATCGCGTACGCCGCGATCGACAGCGCCATCGATGCCCCGGCGACGGCGAACTGCGTCGCGCCGAATCCCTCGAACGGATTCACCGCGAGCCCGCGCATGTACTCGATGACCACGAACACCACGGCCTTCACCATGCCGGCGGCGAGAATCAACGCCGCGAACAACCGCGCGAAAAATCCTCGGCGGCTCGGCGCGGGGGAAGATTCGGATGTGGATTCCATGGAAGCGGACGCGTACTTAGAACGTTCATAAGTTCTTTAAATTCCGAACGATGACGGACAAAGGAACGATGAAGGATGAAGGATGAAGGATGA
>DATIZY010000119.1:0-5288 GCA_035516895.1 Thermoanaerobaculia bacterium
GCGGCGGGACGGCGGGTCCTGTTCGTCGACGCCAGCCGTGGGGGAGGCGATGGAAGCTTCGATCATCCCTTCGCCACAATCGGCGAAGCGGTTGCAGCGGGCAGCGGTGAAGCGGTTATCTACGTCGCGGAGACGCCCTCACCTTACGAGGAGAACGTCTTCCTCACGAAGGGACAGATGCTCATCGGTTCGGCGTTCGGGCTCGAGGCGGTGCGGGCCGAATTTCACCTCGAGCTCGAAGCGCCGACTGTTGCCGCGATGAAGGGCACCGGCCCCGTGATTCACGGCTCGGTGATGCTCGAGGGGAACAACGTTGTTGCCGGCTGCACGATTACGACGGACTGGCACACGGGCGCAGCGCTGAGCGCAATCGACCCTCGGGGAACAGTCAGCATCCGCGATGTGTACATTCGCACGGCGGATCAGCGGTTTGGTCTCGTCCTGATGCGCGACGATTACGCGATGCAATGGACAGGCGGCGGCCTTCAGGCAACCGGCGGAGGCTCGGGAATCTCGATCGCAGGAGGCCGCGGCGATGTTTCCTTCGATCGTGTCGAGGTCTCGGGGTCATTCACCACCGGTCTCGTGATCGCCGGCCGGAGCGGGGGGAACGTCGTCTTCCGCGACCGCTCGCGCGTCGCGATCGACGATGCGGTGGGCGACGCCGTCCAAATCGAATCGACAAAGGGGACTGTGCGATTCGAATCGCCGCTGCAGGTACGGACGACGCACAGCCCCGGCGTCATCGTGAGGAATGCCGAAAAATTCGTGGTCGCGGGCGAAGGATCGTCGATCGAGACGGTCAACGGCGTCGCGCTCGACGTCCGGAACACAGACGTGGACGCGGCGTTCGATCGCATCTCGGCCACGGGCGTGCCACCGTCAGGACTGGCCGAAGGCATCGTGATCGACAAGGTGCATGGCCGGCTCGAGGTGACGGGCGACGGCGCGGAGCCTGGCTCCGGCGGATCGATCGCAGAGGCGCGGATGTATGCGGTCCGGATCACGCAGTCGTCGGGCATCCGGCTTCGCAATCTCAAAATTTCGGGTGGCGGCACGTCGAAGCCGCAGGAGTGTCCTCCGGACATTCCTCTATTGACGAATCTCCGCTGCAGAGCGGCGCTGTATCTTCGGCACGTCGAGAATTCGTCGTTCGAAAACCTCGAAGTGGCCGCCCCTGGCGGCGTGGGTTTGAATCTGAACAACGTCAGCGCCTTGAAGTTCTCGGGCCTGCACATCTCCGAAGCGGGAGAGGCGGGCACCGAGCCGTCGCTCCTGATCGACGAACTGCGTGGCGATGCGTCGTTCGCCGAATGCACGTTCCTCGATGGCGCGGGCGGGGCGGTGGTGGTCGAGCAGCAGTTCAACAGCGGACGTGTCGAGTTCGATCGCTGTGAGTTTGCCGCACCGAAACGATCCGCGTCTGTCCCGGTTCTCGTCCGGTCGGCGGTGAAAGCGCCAGGCGCGCTCGAGCTGCGGTTCGCATTGTGCTCGTTCCACGACAGCGACGGCGGCGCCGTGGCGATGGATGTCGGTGTGCGATCGTCCGGGATCCTATCGATCGCCGGCACGCCATTCTCGAACATCGGCGGGAAGGCAGTCGAGGTTTCCGCGGCTCGCGGCGCGCGTGCGGCATTGGCGATGTCGGGCAATCCTTTCGTTCTTCCCGCGAACCGCGGCCCTGCTTTGGTGCACCTTTCCCTTGCGCCGGGTTCGTCGGGTTGCATCGACGCGAGCGCGAACAAACTTGTCGGCGGAGGGGGTCCGCAACTGCGGATCGACGCGCCCGCTCCGGCGCAGCTCGGCATCGTGGGTGCGTCGACGGCGGAGGAGCTGTCATCGCGCAACGACGGAGCCGTCGTCGCATTGAACGCGCCAGCGGTTCACGTTGCCCCGTCGTGTCCGTGACGCACCCGCTACCATGAGCGTTCGAATGTCGAAAAGGTACACGGCGTGGCCCTGATCGCTCCCTACGGCGGGCGTCTCGTCGATCTGCTTGCGAGGCAAGAGGAGGCGGCCGAGCTCCTCGCGCGTGCGTCGGCACTGCCGTCGATTCAGATTTCTGCGCGCGCGCTCTGCGATCTCGAGCTTCTGGCCACCGGCGCGTTTTCGCCTCTCGATCGGTTCCTGAGCCGGAGCGATTACGAGCCCGTCGTGGCCGAGATGCGCCTCGCGTCCGGTGTCCTTTTTCCGATCCCGGTGACGCTGCCCGCCGGCGCGAGCGACGCGATCCGGCCCGATCGCGAGATCGCGCTTCGCAGCGCGAAGAACGACATTGTCGCGATCATGCGCGTCGAGGAGATCTACCGTCCCGATCGCGCGTTCGAAGCGAAACAGGTCCTTGGGACCAACGATCCGCGGCACCCGACGGCCGCCGAGATGCAGAGCTGGGGCGAGATCAACATCAGCGGTCCGCTGCGCGTGCTTCGGTTGCCGCCGCCGCAGGATTTTCGCGAGCTTCGGCGCACTCCGGCCGAGGTGCGGCGCGAGCTCGAAAGCCGCGGCCGCGACAACGTCGTCGCGTTTCAGACGCGCAATCCGATGCATCGCGCGCACGAGGAGCTGACGAAGCGCGCGATCGCCGCGACGGATGGCGTGCTGCTCCTGCATCCCGCCGTTGGAATGACGCGTCCCGGCGATATCGATCACTACACGCGCGTCCGAACTTACAAAGAGCTGGTTGAAAACTATTTTCCGCGCGATCGCGTGCTGCTCGCGCTGCTCCCGCTCGCGATGCGCATGGCCGGTCCGCGTGAGGCGCTGTGGCACGCGATCATCCGGCGCAACTACGGCGCGAACTTCTTCATCACCGGCCGCGACCACGCGAGCCCCGGACCGGGGTTCTACGGGCCGTACGACGCGCACGAGATGTTCGGCCGGCATGCGGATGAGATCGGCGTCCGTGTGATTCGCTCCGAGGAGCTGGTGTACGTCGTCGGCGAAGATCGCTACGAGGAGGCTTCAAAGGTGCCGGCCGGCGCCGCGACGCGCACCATCTCCGGCACGCAGGTGCGTGACGACTATCTGGCGAAAGGCGTTCCGCTGCCCTCCTGGTTCACGCGGCCGGAGGTCGCGGCGATCCTCGCCGAGAGGCATCCGCCGCGCACGCGTCACGGTTTTTGCGTTTGGTTCACGGGACTGCCCGCGGCGGGCAAGTCTTCGACGGCAGAAGCCCTCGTCGCGCTCTTGCTCGAACGCGGCCGGCAATCGACGCTGCTCGACGGCGACATCGTCCGCACGCACCTCTCCAAAGGCCTCGGCTTTTCGCGCGAAGATCGCGACACGAACATCCTGCGCATCGGATTCGTCGCATCGGAGATCGCCCGGCACAGCGGTGCGGTCGTTTGCGCGGCCGTCAGTCCGTATCGCGCGGCGCGCGACGCCGTCCGCGCGATGTTCGCTCCGGGACATTTCATCGAGATATTCGTCGATACGCCGCTGGAGGTCTGCGAGTCGCGCGATCCGAAGGGCATGTATGCGCAGGCGAGGCGAGGTGCGATCCGCGACTTCACCGGGGTCAGCGATCCGTACGAGCCGCCGCTCTCACCGGAGCTGACGCTCGAGACGCAACGCAGCGGCGCGGGCGACAATGCGCGCCGCATCGTCGAATTCCTTGCTTCGCGCGGCTTTCTCGCCTCCTGACGTCGATACAATAGCCGCGGTGGAATCGTTCAAGCTCCGTCCTCGCGATGTCTTCGAGGAGTTGCGCAAAGGGGTCGTCGGTCAGGACGAGGCCCTTCGCGAGATTGCCGTCGCGGTGGTCAAGCATCTCGTCGGCCATCCCGCGCCGAACATCCTGCTGGTCGGCAACTCCGGCTCCGGCAAGACCACGCTCATGCGCGGGGTCGAGCAGTTCTTCGCCGGCCGCCGCGATCTGTTCGAGTACGCGAACCTCGTCCGCATCAACGCCAACGTGCTCGCCGAGGAGCGGCAGGGCTACGGGAGGTCGGTGTTAGGCCGGCTGTACGCGAACGCCAGAAAAATCTTCGGCCCCGATGCTCCCGATGAAGTGCTGCTGCACTCCGTCGAGCGCGGAATGATCTTCATCGACGAGGTCGACAAGATCCGCGCCGAGGTGCGGGACCAGCCGAATGTTCGAGGGATTGTCGCGCAGGAAGCGCTGCTCACGTTGATGGAAAACGAGAACGTCGAGTTCGAGATCGACGGCAAGACGCAGGCGGTGAACTCGTCCGGCATTCTGTTCGTCGCCGGCGGCGCGTTCGAGGAGTTGTACGACAACGTGCTGCGCCGCGCCACGATCGGACAGGACGTCGTGGCGGTGAAGCCCGTCGTCATCGTCTCCGCGTCGGGCGAGGTGCGCGAGGAGCTGCCGTTCCACCTCCGCGATTACCTGAAGTACGAAGATCTTTTCCGTTACGGGATGACGCCGCAGTTCGTCTCCCGCTTCGAATCGATCATCGTCCTCAACGACCTCGGCGAGCCCGATCTGGCGAAGATTTTCGTCGAGCCGGAGAACTCGATCTTCCGCACGTCCCGCGCGTATTTCCAGCAGTTCGGCATCGATCTGCAGATCACGCGCGGCGCGCTCATCGCCATCGCCTGGGATGCGGCGCGGCAGAAGCGCCTCGGCGCCCGCGCGCTGCGCGAGACGTTCCGGCGCGTGATTCGCAATCTCGAGTTCGAGCCTGCGCCGACGAGCGGAAGCGTGATCACCATCGACGAGAACATGGTGAAGCAGGCGATCTCCCACCGCGAGGCGGGAGGCGCGAGCAAACGGTGAGCGATGAACGCTGAGCGATGAACGGACGGGCGGGAGTTCATCACGCATCGTTCCGCGTTCATCGTTGTTGAGCGATGGCGGATCAGCAAAAGACTCTCTTTGCCAAGCTGAAGCGCGGCCTTTTCATGACTCACACCGAGATCATCGAAAAGGTGAAAGACGCCATGACGGCCGATCTGCCGGTCGACCGCGCGGCGATCGACGGCCTCGAGGAAGGCCTGTTAGGCGCGGATGTCGGCGCGGAGCTGACGACGTCGATCGTCGACCGTGTCGAAGAGCGCGTGCGCGGAGAAAACATCCGCAGCGTCGACCGCCTCACGGCCGTGATCCGCGAGGAAACGCGCAAGCTGGTGCCGGAGCGCGCGGCGTCGGCGATCGACATCGCGCGCGCGAAACCGTTCGTGATCCTCGTCGTCGGGGTGAACGGCACGGGAAAGACGACGACGATCGCGAAGCTCGCGCAGCGGTGGAAGAGTGAAGGCAGGACCGTGATGTTGGGCGCGGCCGATACCTTCCGCGCCGCGGCGATCGAGCAGCTGCAGATGTG
>DATIZY010000120.1:0-26519 GCA_035516895.1 Thermoanaerobaculia bacterium
CGCGTGAACTTCGCTGAGGCGCCGTGCCGGATCGACGATCTGCGCTGCGTAAAGCGCGAACGCCAGGAACGTCGTTTCGCGGATCGTCGCTTGCCTCAGTTCGCTCGCGCCGACCATGAGGATTGCGACGAGGCCTCCGCAGCCGACCAGAAAGACGACGCCGATGAGAATCGAGGACCACAACTCGCCGCGCATCACACGGCGCCGCAGCGCTGCCGCGCCAGCGCTGGCGTGTGCGTACGCCTGCGGCTCCGCCTGAAGAATCTTGATGGTGGTGAGACCCGTGAGCTGCTCGCTGATCACCGCGGTCAGCGACGCCGCAGCCTGCTGCGAGACCGTCGCCGATTGGCGAATGCGGCGGCCGATCCAAATGAGCGCGCCGCCGCCGCATGGCACGACGATTGTCATCGCCAGCGCGAGACGCCAGCTCAGCGCGAACATGATCACCACCGCGCCGGCGACGAGGATCCCCTCGGCGATGATGCGCCGGCCGACGGTCGCGACGAACGTCGACGCGATCGTCAGATCGTTGAAGAGGCGCGAGAGCCATTCGCCGTTTGGCGAGGCCCGGATGACATTCACCGGTGCGCCGAGGATCGATTCCACGGCGGCGTTGCGCAATCGCTCGGCGAATCGCTGTCCCGCCCAGGCGAGGGCATATCGCGATCCGAAGAGCGCAGCGACGCTGACGACGGCAACGGCCGCGGCGCGGATCAGCAGCTGCCTCAGCCCGCTGTCGTCGTGGCCGAGGATCGGCCCTTCCACCCACTGCTTGAACAGCCACGTCGCGTAGAGCTGAGTGATCGAGAGAACCGCCGCGCTGGCAGCGGCGATTGCGATTGCCGATCGTTCGCGAAGCGCGACGGAGAGCAGCCGTCGCAGAGCGCCCTCAGGTTCGAGCATGATCTCGAGTTCGGGAGCTAGTGTATGCTACGCGGCAATCCTGCATCGGTTGTAAAAAAGCGTTGGAGCTCACATGAGAACGTTCGCCGTGGCCGTCGCGATTCTCGCTGCGTCAGTTCCTGCATTCCCCCAGACTCCGCCAACGAACATGCTCGGTCCGCTGAATCCGGCCAGGGCTGCCGTTCTCAGTCCGGGGACTCTGCTGCCCGTCGATGATCCTCCGATCGTTCCATTCCGTGCTTCCGGGACCCAGATCACTCTCTCGAACCCGTGGGAGACAATGATCGATGCGAACAACACGTTCACACTGAGCAATCTCGACGGGGGCGGCAGGTTTCTGACCGCCTCGCGAACGACGACATCGGGTCTCGTGCAATCCATCACAATTACCGGCTTCACGAGCGGGACTCCTTCGGCGTTCGTATTTTCCGAAACAGGAGGACCGAACGGCCCGCAGGGCGGGACGGGACAGCTGGTTCAGGACTCGATGACCGGCATGTTCAACGCTCTTCACATCGCGGGCTCGACGACGCCGGTCAACGCGACGTTGAATTTCGTTTATCTCGATACGAACGGCGACGGATTCGCCGACTGGATCAGCATTCCGTGGTCCGAAGCCGGCCTGCTCGGGGTGAACTTCAACAACGAGATCAGCGGCATCGACCCGCAGGTCTGGGTGCCGCTCGCAGATACGGACGGCGACGGCAAAGGCGATGCGATCGTCGTCGATCTGGACGGTGACGGTACGCCGGATCCCGACCTTCATCAAAGCGCGCCGGGCAGTTTCGGGCCGATGCCGGCACCCTCGAGCATCGCTACGAACGTTCCGACGCTCTCCGAATGGGTCACGCTCCTGCTCATCCTCACACTCATGGCGGTTGCCCTCTGGCAGCTCCGACGCGTTCAGCCGCCTGCCGCCGGCGTTTGATCCGCGCAGCATGCGAACGTTCGGACTCGCCTGGATCGCGTCGTTCGGATTGTTGGCGTGCGGCCTCGCCGTCACGACGATATCGATCGAGATCGCGACGGCGGGAGCGGTAACGTTCTCGATGAACCGGCTCGTAACCGGCATCATCGTTCTCATCGCGCAAAGCTTCGCCGTCGCGCTGCTGCTTCGGCTGCGCCGCAACCCGAGGAGTGGATGAAAAACGTTCTTCTCAGCTCGGGCGAAGTCTCGGGCGACATCATCGGCGCATCGATCGCGAACGAGTTGCGACGGCGCGACCCCGCCGTTCGAATCTGGGGTCTGGGCGGCGTGCGCATGCGGGCGGCGTCCGTTCAGATCTGCCGGGCGACCAATCACCTTGGGCGCGTCGGCGTGAGCGAAAGCTTCTCGGCCATTTGGCCTCTCCTTCGCGCGTTTTACGACGTGCGCCGCCGGGTCCTTCGGGAGCGTCCCGACGTCGCGGTCCTCATCGCCAACGACGTTTTCAACGCGATCCTCGGGCGCTGGCTGCGCAGCATCGGCGTGCCGACGGTCGCTGTGTTCCCGCCGCAAGTCTGGATCTGGCGTTCGCTGCTTCCGCTCTTCTGCCGCAGCTACGATGCCGTTGCCGCGTCGTTCGATGACGAAGCACGCCTCTACCGCGCGCACGTCCGCACGTTGTTCGTCGGACATCCGCTCGCCGACACGCTCGAATGGGCAAGCGAAGACGTCCGCCGACGATCGCGCGAGGCGCTCGGCGTGCGCGGGCGCGTCATCGGTCTGCTGCCGGGAAGCCGCACCCACGAAATCCGCGTGCTCGCGCCGATCCTCGTTCGCGCAGCGACGATGCTGCGGGAGCGTTGGCGGGACCTCGGGTTCGTGATGGCAGTCGCCGATCCGGAGCAGCGCGCGACTCTCTCGGAAATCATCCAACGATCCGCCCCTGAGGCGGAGATCCACCTGGTCGACGGCAGCGCGGATGTGCTGCGCGCCAGCGAGCTTCTCTTGCTCGCGTCGGGGACGGCGACACTCGAGGCGTCGCTGATCGGAACACCGATGGTCGTTGCGTATCGCGTGTCGCCGTTGACGGTTGCCGTTGTGCGCGCCGCGATCCGACTCGGTCTGATGGACTCCGAGACGATCGCGCTGCCCAATCTGCTTCTGCGCGAGACCGTCGTTCCTGAAGTTCGGCAGAAGGACCTCACGGCGGAGCGCGTTGCATGCGAAGCGTCACTTCTGCTCGAAGACCCGCGTGCGCTGGCGGCGATGCGCGACGGGCTGGCCCGTGTGCGGCCGGTGGTTGCCGGCGGAAATGCCATCGCGCGGATGGTGGACCTCGCAGGCGAGGCCGCGTTGCGACCGGTTGCTGCTGCGGCTCCGGAGATGGCTCCGGTCGTTGTCGAATGAGGAACGCATGGCTGCCATGACGCTCGGCGAAATCGCGGAAAACCTCGGCGGCGATCTCCACGGCGATGCGTCGCTCGTCATCGAATCGGTCCGCGCGCCCGAGCATGCGGGGGAGGGGACGATTGCCGTCGTCTACGACAGACGCTTTGCTGTGCACCTCGAAAACTCCGCGGCCGGAGCGCTGGTGATTCCGCGAGGATGGGAGTGCCGCCGTGGCAATCTCATTCGCGTCGATGAAGGACGGTCGGCGCTCGCGCGCCTTCTCGCGATGTTCGATGAGCCGCCCGCATTGACCGCAGGCATCGAGAGCGGCGCGCACGTCGCCGCGAGCGCGCGATTCGGGCGCGATGTGTACGTCGCGGCGGGCGCTTCGGTCGGCGAACACGTTGTTGTCGGCGACCGCGTGCGCATCCTCGCGAACGCGGTCATCGGAGACGGGACGTCCATCGGCGACGGCTGCGTGATCCATCCGAACGTCACGATCTACCCGCGGATGCGCATCGGCCGCCGCGTTTTTATTCACGCCGGCACTGTGATCGGATCGGACGGCTTCGGCTATGTGCCGGCCGGCAACGGCATCCAAAAAATCCCGCAGATCGGCAGCGTCGAGATCGAGGATGACGTCGAGATCGGCGCGAACTGCACGATCGACCGCGCGACGGTCGAGGTGACGCGGATCGGCGCGGGAAGCAAGATCGATGATCTCGTGCACATCGCGCACAACTGCGACGTCGGACGCAACTCGATCATCGTCGCGCAGGTGGGCATTGCCGGCAGCGTCGTCATCGGAGATGGGGCGATGCTCGGCGGCCAGGCCGGCGTGGCCGAACACGTTCGCATCGGCCCGCGTGTGATGATCGGGGCTCAGGCCGGTGTCCACTCCGATATCGCGAGCGGCGAGTGGCTCGGAACGCCGGCGTTGCCGCGCGAGCGTTTCGGGCGAATGGCCGCCATGATGCCCCACCTGCCGGAGTATCGCGATCGGGTGCGAGCGCTGGAAGACAGAGCCGCCGCGCTCGAGAAACTCATCGAAGAACTGCATCCTCGGGAATCTTCGGAACGCAAACCGTGAAGACTCGCCGCGTCGTCGTCACCGGAGCCGGTGCCGTGACGCCGTTCGGAGATCTGGCGCAAACGGCCGAAGCGATTCGCGACAAGCGGAGCGCACTTGCGCCGGTCTCGCGATTCGATGCGTCGCCGTTCGGCGAAGAGCGCGGCGGCGAATGCCGCTCGTTCGATCCACGGCCGTGGTTTCGACAGCCGAAGTCGCTGAAAGTCGCGGATCGCCGCACGCGTCTCGCCGTTGCCGCCGCCCGCATGGCAGCCGTCGCCGCGCGCATCGACGATCGTCCGTTGGCCTCCGCCGGTGTCGTCATCGGTACGAGCGCGTCGGATCTGCAGACGGAAGAATGCGCGCTCGCGGTGGGCAACGGAGGCGATGTCCGCGACATCGACGGTTTCGGCGGGCGGATTCTGTCGAAGCTCAATCCGCTCTGGCTGCTCGTGAATCTGGCGAACATGGCCAGCGCGCACGTCGCCATCGAGCTCGAGGCGCGAGGTCCGAATTCGACGATCACGACCGATTGGATCGCCGGCGTGCAGGCGATGGGCGAGGCGGCCCGTTGGATCGAGGACGGCGAGGCGGATCTCGTCATCGCCGGCGGAGCCGATTGCGGCGTTCTTCCCTTCGTCTATGCGGCGCTCGAGGATGCGGGCTACCTCGGCGGCGGCGAGCCGCCGTTCGTTCCGGCCGAGGGGGCCGCGGTGTTCGTCGTCGAAGAGCGGGAACACGCGCGAGCCCGACGCGCTCCCGTGCTGGCTGAAGTCACCGGCTACGCATCCGCGGCCGGGGCGCAGGCGCTGCGGCAAACAATGGATGACGCGCTGCAGCAGAGCGGAAAGCGCGATGTGGATCTGCTCTGCCGCGCGGCGATCTTTGTCCCCGAACATTGGCGCGCCGAGGACGACGCGATTGACAGCGTCTTCGCGCGCCCTCCTCGAGAGTTCGAATGCAACTCGATGCTCGGAAACGGGCTGGCCGCCGCGTCGCCGATCGCTCTTGCCGTGGCACTCGGAATGTGCCGCGATGAAGAACGAGTGCTGCTCAATGCGGTCGGCGCAACGGGAGAAGCGGCCTCGATCGCGCTGACGACGGGCGGACGCGAATGACGTCCATTCCGGAACGCGACGAGCTCGAGCGGCAGGTGATCGACATCGTCGCGGATGCATTGAGCCAGCCGCGCGAGAACGTACAGCCGTACTCGTCGCTCATGGACGATCTGGGCGCGGAGTCGATCGACTTCATCGACATCGTCTTTCGGCTGGAGAGCGCATTCGACATGATCATTCCCGATGAGCAACTGTGGGCCGGCTCGCTCGACCTTCCGAACGCCGATGCCGCCGCAATTCAACGCGGCGTCGTCCTTCTTCGCGAGCAGGCGCCGCTCTTTCGATGGGATCGATTTCCGAACGGCGTCGAAAAGAGAGACTTGCCGCGTCTGATTACGGTGACGACGATCGTGGACTATCTGAGCAAACAGAAGGAAGCGGCGCATTGACCCGGCGAGTGGTGGTCTCCGGAATGGGCGTGATCGCGCCGAATGGACGAAGCGTCGGCGACTTTGCGTCCGCGCTGGAGCGGGGCGTCTCCGCCGTCGGACCGATCCGGCGTTTTCCGACCGCGGCCTATCCGACGCGCATCGCAGCGGAAATCGACGATTTCGAGTGGCCCGGTCCGGGAGAGCCGCCGCGCGATTGGAGCGTGCTCGATCGCATCGCCCGCTTTGCCGCTGGCGCTGCCGCGCAGGCGGTCGACGACGCGCACCTCGCTTCCCTCCGCGGCGAGAAGATCGGCGTGCTGATCGCCGCCGGATTCGGCAGTTACGACCACGAGGAAGTCTTCAGGTCCTGCGCCGCGGGACGTCGCGACGGCGGTTTCGATTGGAAGAAATTCCGCGACGAATTCCGATGCGCGGTGAAGCCGCGCGCGCTCGAGCGCCGCACGCCCGGCGCCGTGCCGGCGCTCGTCGCGAGGCATTTCGGATTCCGCGGTCCGGTCATGGCCGTGATGACCGCATGCGCCGCCGGCACGCAGGCGCTGGGCGACGCGGCGCGCTGGATCCGCCGCGGCGATGCCGACGTCGTCGTCGCCGGCGCTGCCGACTCCGAGCTTTATCCGATGGGTCTCGCCTCATTCTGCCTTTTGCGCGCGCTGTCGAAACGCAACGACGAGCCGCAGCGCGCGAGCCGTCCGTTCAGCGCCTCGCGCGACGGATTTGTTCTCGGCGAGGGCGCCGCGATTCTGATTCTCGAAGAGCTCGAACACGCGCGCGCACGCGGCGCGACGACGTACGCCGAAGTCCTCGGCTTCGGCTCCGCGTGCGACTCGTTCCGGGTGACCGATCCTCATCCCGACGGCGCGGGCGCGATGCTGGCAATGAAACGCGCCCTCGACCAGGCGGGCCTCGTCCCCGCCGGCGTCGACTACATCAACGCGCACGGGACGTCGACACCGCTCAACGACCGCGTGGAAGCTCGCGCCATCCGGAGCTTGTTCGGCGAGCACGCGAAGCGCGTCGCGATCAGCTCGACCAAGTCGATGATCGGCCATCTCACCGTCGCTGCCGGAGCGGCCGAGGCGGTGGCGACGGTTTGTGCCCTGCAGCGGCAGATCGTCCATCCGACGCTGAACCTCGATGACCCCGATCCTGAATGCGATCTCGACTTCGTGCCGCACGCGGCGCGGCCGATGCGCGTCGAAGTCGCACTCTCGAATTCGTTCGCGTTCGGAGGTCAGTGCGCGAGCGTCGCGCTCGGACGTGTCGCGCGGGCATGATCCGGTTTCTGGCTCTCTGGTTGCTGCTGTTCGTGATCGGCATCGTCGCCGCGGTCCCGGTCATCGTTTTTCTGACGCACGATCTCGACCTTCGCTTCGACGCGTTTCTGATCTCGATGTTGTCTGCCGCCGCCGGCGCGATTCTTCTGCTCGCGTTCATGCCTCCGCTTCGCGACGCGAACCGGCCGGCGCTCGCGCCTGCGCTGCGCGAACGGGCGGTGGCCAATCTCGCGACCGCGCTGGGGATCGTCATCGCGGCCGCGGCGGTGTTGCGCGTGCTCCGCGTTGTCCCGTTGCAGATCTTCGATTGGATGCGCGCCGGTCTTGCGATCGGAGCGGCAATTGGTTTCATCCTGGCGTGGAGGAAGCCGGAGGCACTCGCTCCCGCACTGCTCTTCGCGATCCTCGGCGTGACTTCGGGGAAGCTTCCGATCTACGCATCGCACGTCTTCGAGTCGCAGCCGCTCGTTTTTCGGTGGATCGTCTTCTTCGGCGCTCTGGCGATCGCCGTCTTCGCGACGATCATCGCGTCGGCGATCAAAATGCGCCGCTCTGCGCCGGGAGCTGCCGCGGTTCTGGAGTCGTCGCTCGCGCCGGCGGTGATCGCAGGCACGATCGTCATCGGCAATGTGTTCTGGCGGCCCTTTCTCACTGCCGGCTGGGACCTCCTCGCAAATGTCTTTGGCGCCGCCGCGATGGCGCTCGCACTCGTCGCCGCCGTCGTGTTAGTCCGAAGTTCCGCGACCGGCAAACGCCTCTCGTAACTCGCGCCCGCCATACCGTTCCTCGCTGCCGTCGGGACGCGTTCGCCATCGCCAGTGCACCCATCGCCACTGCAGTGGAGCCTCGCGGATCCATGTTTCGAGCGTCTTCTGGATCGCCGCCGTCGTGTTGAGAATCTGATCGGCGGAATCGGGCGGCTCGATGAGCGCGAGCCGGTACACGAACCGCGGCTGTCGGGCGCTCTCGTCGCGGACCGCAGCGCCGACGACGATCGGACAGCGTGTGATCAACGAGAGAAGCGCCGGGGTTTTTCGCGTCGATGCCGGACGGCCGAAAAAATCGACGAACGGCCCGCGCCGCCCGCCGTTCTCATCGACGAGCATGGCTACGTTCTCGCCGCGTCGCAGGCGCCGGAGCGCTTCAGCCGCGCCGCCGCGCTTCTCGATCCATTGCGACGGATCTTCGAGGCGAACCGCCTTGACGAGACGATTGAGCCACGGATTGTCGACGCGCCGGGCGATGGCCGCCCCGCCGCCAATGGTGCGCTGCAGCAGCAGAATGGCGACTTCCCAGGAACCGAAATGTCCGGTCGCAAAAATCTTCGCCCGCGGATCGGCGAGGATTCGCGCGGCGAGATCGGGATCCTCGAGCCGGTAGATGTTCCGCCATGGTGATGCCGGCGTGCGAAACCTGCGGACAAACTGCATCGCCTCGGCGATGCTCTGTGCCAGGTTCATGAAGACGATGGCGACCGACCTTCGAGCCGGACCGCGCCTGGTGTTGGAGTATGCGCGACGAAGATTGATGATCCCGGCTCGCCGTCCTTCGCCCCAAAAGAGAAACGCGAACAGTCCGTAGCCGCGAGCGAGCCGGCACGCGGCGCGCCAGGGGAGCAGCCACACGGGCGCGAGCACAGCGACCACCACGACGGTCAGGAAGAAGTCACGGATGGACAGAAAGGCCCGGGCGATTGGGTGTTTCAATCTCCCGACGACTCCGTCGCGGCTTCCGCGGAACGGGTGAGTTCGCGTAACTGAATGCTGATCGAGCATGCCGCGGCATCGATCTCCTGCCGCGACGCCGTCGCGGCGATCCTCATCGGCTCTCCCAGCGCGATCGAAACGCGCGACCAGGGAAGTGGAAGGTAGTAGCCGGCCCAGGTTCGGCCGAAGCGGATTCGATAGGGCGCAGCCGCCGCGGCCGGCACAATCGCGCGGTCCGTCCGCGCTGCGCAGACGACGGCGCCCGCTTTCGCCTCTCCGGCCGGACCGACCGGGCCATCGACAGCGATCATCACCGGCGACGAAGACGACGTGATCGCGGAGATGAGCTCGCGAAGAGCGGCAACGCCGCCGTGCAGACTCGAACCGCGAACGAACCGGCACCGCAGCGACGACGCGAGCGCGACGGCCCACTCTGCATCCGGGCTCGTGTCGGCAAGGACGATGTATTCCGAATGCCTGGCCATCGCAGCGATGGCGAAGAGATCGCGCTCGCTCACCGCGTAAATCGACGGGTCCGGAGAAAAATCGGCGGCGCGGAACCTGCGGCCGTCGGCGCGGCGCAGATGAATTCGGAGCGACCGCAACCACAGATCGACGATGTATGCAGCGCCGCGAGCGAACGGCCGCGCCAATGGAGAAGTGAGCGCCACGCAGTCATCGACCGGATTCATGAACCGCCGCGAAACAGCGACGCCGAAGTGTAGCAAAGCGAGTTGGCCCGAACAGAGTCACGACCGCCGGTTTGGGGTCGATCGCAGCTTGAGCTTGCGCGGCGATCGCCGGCGCGCCCGGCAAGAGTGCGCCGATGAGCGAGAATCAACTACATCCCGTGGATGGGGAACACTCTACGAAAGTGTCTAGTTCCGCGTCTGGTTCCCACAAATCGCGTCGCGATTTTTCAAGAACTTGCGAAGATTTTCTCGCCTCGAATTCGGGAGGTCACCGGTTCGACCGATTCGAGTGCGCAGGCGATGACCGACGACGAGCTCAGACGGCTGTTTGAATCGCACTCTGCGGAAATTCGCCGGCACTTCGATGTCGGCATGGAAGAAGTGAAGCGGCAAGTGCAGATCGTCGCTGAAGGTTTCCAGCATCTCGATCAAAAGCTCGACCGCGCGGTGGCCGACCTTCATGACGACGTGCGGCGCGGGTTCGCCGAAACCAGGCGATGATCAAGTTTTCTCACTGTGGAACTGGACCGCCGCATTCGTGCGCTCGAAGAAGGCTTCGCCGACCCGCAGGAGCGCGTTCGACGACTCGAATCGACGCGAACCGACCGCCTTGGGCGGTTCGATCCCCGGGGATTGGACGAGCACCGGCGAAGAGCATCGAAGCCGGATGGGTCTTCCCGCAACCGCGTTCTCACTCGTAGCGCAGCGCTTCGATCGGGTCGAGACGCGACGCCTTGCGCGCGGGGTAGTAGCCGAAAAAGATTCCGACGGCGGCAGCAAACAGAAACCCGCCCGCAATCGCGATCGGCGGCACCTGCGTCGGCCATCCCGCGACGATCGAGATGATGCTCGACGTTGCCAGGCCGGCGAGGATGCCCACCGCTCCTCCTGTCAGGCTCAGAAACACTGCCTCGGCGAGAAATTGCAGGAGCACGTGCAGTCGCCGCGCCCCGATGGCCATGCGAAGGCCGATCTCGCGCGTCCGCTCGGTCACCGACACCAGCAGGATGTTCATGATGCCGATCCCGCCGACGATCAGCGAGATCGACGCCACCGTGGCGAGCAGCAGCGCCATGATCCGGCTGCTTCCCTGCACAACGTCGGCGATCTGACTCAGGTTCCGGACCGAAAAATCGTTTGCGTCGCCGGCGTGGATATGGTGGCGGCGGACGAGAGTCTCCGTCACCTCGTTGATTGCGATCGGCACGTCCTCCGGTTGGATCGCCTGAACGAAGATGGCGTTCACTTTTCCCGTGATCCGCGGCTGCAGACCAAACGGGTTCGGGGCCGTCACGTAGATCGCGCTCGCCAGCGTCTGCTGTGTCGGCGCAGCCACTCCGAGAACTTTGCGTTCGGCAGTGGTGAACGGAATCATCACGAGATCGTCCTGATCCTGCCCGAACGGCGTCTGACCTTTCGCGACGAACATGCCGATCACACGCAACGGCACGCGCTTGACGAGAACCGTCGCTCCGACCGGATTCTCGGACTCGCTGAACAGTTGCTTGTAGACCGTTTGGCCGATCAGGGCGACGAGCGCGGCGCTGCTTTCATCGTCCGCGGTGAAATCGCGCCCGGCGGCGATCTGCCAGTTCGTGATCGGTGGATAGTTCCACGCGACGCCCTGAATCTGCGCGGTCCAGTTCTGATTGCCGTACTGCACCTGTCCGATCTGCCGGTTCAGGTAACTGACTTGCGCGACCGCGGTCGCTTCACGGCGGATGGCCTGCGCGTCGGTGACCGTCAGGGTCGAGGCACTGCCTGAACCGGCACGAGCTCCTCCGGTCGTCACCGCGCCGGGCATCACCACCAGAAGATTTGTCCCCAGGCTCTCGATCTGTTTCCTGACCGCTTCGTTCGCACCCTGACCAACCGCGACCATCGCGATCAGCGCCGCGACTCCGATGAAGACACCCAGCATGGTCAGCGCCGAACGAAGCAGATTGCGGCGGAGTGCCTGCACGGCGGCGCCGATCACCATCAATGTGAATGCGAACGACATCCTGGGCGTGACCTCGCTGGGCGGTAACGCCGCGGCTGCAGGGACAGGGGCTTTTGCTGGAGGTCTCTTGCGCTCATCGGAGACGATCTGCCCATCGCGGACGGTGACGACACGATCGGCATAGGCAGCGATGTCGGCTTCGTGCGTGACCAGGATGATTGTGACGTGCTGCTCGCGATTGAGCGCGCTCAGCCTGGCCATGATGTCGTGCGAGGTCGCTGTATCGACGTTGCCGGTCGGTTCATCCGCGAGCAGCAGACTGGGTCCGTTGATCAGAGCGCGTGCGATCGCCACGCGCTGCTGCTGTCCGCCGGAGAGCTGGGCGGGCGTGTTGCCCTCGCGATCGCCGAGGCCGAGCAAATCCAGCGCGGCACGAGCGCGCGACAGACGATTGCTGCGGCGCGCAGGTCCTGATCGCGCGTAGAACAACGGCAGCGCGACATTCTCCAGCGCGCTCGTGCGCGCGAGCAGATTGAATGTCTGAAAGACGAAACCGATCTCCTGGCTTCGGATCTGAGCCAGCTCCGGCTCGCTCAGGCCCGCGACATCCACCCCGTCGAGAAAGTACTGACCGCTCGTCGGCCGGTCGAGGCAGCCGAGGATGGCCATCAGTGTCGATTTGCCCGATCCAGAGGCTCCGACGATGGCGACAAACTCGCCGTGCTCGACGGTCATGCTGACGCCGCGGAGCGCGTTCACGTCGACGTCGCCGGCGTGGTAGACGCGCGTTACGTTCCTGATCTCGATGACGTTCGCGCTGCCGTTCATCGGTAAGCCTCACGGTCGAAACATGAACGGTCGCGATGCGCCGCCGGCGCTTCTCTGCTCCGAGATTACGACCTGATCTCCGGCTTTGAGCGGACCGCGAGTGACTTCGGAGCGCGTGTCGTCATCGAGGCCGATCGCAATCGGCACGGCGACCGGCCGCTCGTTCCGAAGAATCCATACTCTCGGTGGGCCGGCAGCGGCGTGTGTCGCGGTCGATGCCAGCCCGCCCGGAACGTAGCGAAGCGCCTGATCCGGAACCCTCAGCACATTGTCGCGGCGAGCGACGACGATTTTGGCGGTCGCGGTCATCCCCGGCTTGAGCAGGAGATCGCGATTGGAAACACTGACAACGACATCGTAGGTTACGACGTTTTGCACCGTCTGAGGCGCTTGGCGGACCTGCGTCACTTCTCCCGTGAATTCATGATTCGGATAGGCGTCGACCGTGAACGTTGCTTTGTCTCCGCCCCTGATTCCGCCGATGTCACTCTCGCTCACGTCGGCGTCGACTTGCATCCGCGTCAGATCGGTGGCGATCAGAAACAACGTCGGCGTCTGAAAGCTGGCGGCGACTGTCTGCCCCATGGTGACGTTGCGCGAAACGACGGTGCCGTCGACCGGAGAGACGATGTTCGTGTAGTCGAGATTGATCTGGGCGGCGTCGAGCGCGGCCTGATGTTGCTGGATCGTCGCTTTGTCCAGGTCGGTCTGCGCCTGCGCGGCGTCGTACGTCGCTTTCGCGCTGTCGAGGGCATCCTGCGTGGCAATGCCCTGCCTGGAAAGATCAACGGTCCGGTCGTAGGTGAGCTTGGTATACACGACCGTTGTCTGATCCTTCACGAGTTGCGCCTTTGCCGTGGCCAGGTTGGCCCTGTCCTGATCGACGACGGTCTGATAAGGACGCGGATCGATCTTTGCGCAGAGCTGTCCTTGTCGAACGACGGTGTTGTAGTCGCAATAGAGCTGCTGAATCACGCCCGACACGTAGGTGCCGACCTGAATGGTGATCACCGGATTGACCGAACCGCTTGCGGTCACCATGCGGGTCACCGGTCCCCTCGTCACTGGCGCCGTCGTGTAGTGAACGGTCGTTGCGCTTCGCGAGCGGCGCCACAGCTCAGCTCCCAAGAGAGCAACGGCCAGCAGGACCAGCGTCACGATCATCCATCGCCGGCGTCGTTTGCTTGCTCGGATCGATGTTGCTGGAATCGCGCGCTGTGCCGGAAGAGGAGGGTGTAATGCAACGCTCATGGATGCCGTCCCAACATCTATCTACATGTGGGCGCCCACCACGGCGAGGGAGCGGGTCACATCACCTGTGTGATTGAGGCCACGGTGATGGGCATCGCGAACGAAATCACGCTCGAATCCATGAGCTTGCCGTCAGTTGCAGGCAGATGTCGCTGATCGGCGACACTGCTCTGGCGACGATGTGGACGTGATCGATCGCTCGCCCGTTCACTTTTTCAAACAGTGAATACAGGCCGGGTGCGCGAATTGGTCATTGAAATCGATGGGTTGTGAAGTGCCGCCGGCGAAAACGACCCGGGCGTAACTGATCTGCGATTCGCCGTCGTCGATACCATGTCGAGGTGCCCCACCACTGTTAGCGGCATCGACCGAGAGTGCATTCAACAACTTTCACAGACATACATAGCCGTCCTCGTGTGTCTCTCATCTCCTGCTTTTGTTGCCGCACTGCATGCGAATCGATGTGAAAGCGTGTCGAAGATCGCCTTTCCCGCGCTGGTCGTTCACGGCGGCGATGATCGTCTCGTTCCAATCGCGGCCCGCCGTGAGCTGGCGGCGCTGTTGCCGCCTGGCGAAAGGGTGGGATCGCAACGGCCGGACATTTGCCGTACCTGACGCATGCCGTAGAGGCGAATGCCATCGTGCGTTTCTGCAGACATGCATTTCAGGTCCGACGGTTCGCTGCCGTCTAAGCGTCGACCATCGGCCGCAGCGCCGCCGCGCGTTCGATTGCCTGCGCCAGCAGCGGAGCGATGGACACGGTCCGCAGCGCCGGCCAGTCCGATGTTTGCGGGATCGTGTCGCTGACGATGACCTCGCGGACGCTCGGCAGCTCCAGCTTCGCGCGCGCGCCCTCGAGCAGCAGACCGTGTGTGGCGATGACCGTGAAATCCGGACGCGCACCCGCACCAATCAGCGCTTCGATACTGCGCTCGATCGTGCCGCCGGTGGAGATCATGTCATCGACGATCACTGCAGGGCGGTTCGCCACGTCGCCGACGACGTGCGTCACTTTCGTTTCGCGCGCGGTCGCCCGCCGCTTGTGCAGCGCGACAACAGGCCGGTCGAGCAGCTCGCCGTAGCGCGTGGCCAGGCGCAGCGCTCCGACATCGGGTGCGGCGATGACCGCGTCAGGATGAATCCTTCCCCGAATTGCGATGGCGAGCCGCTCCACCGCCGACCACGAATCGACCGGAATGTGAAAGCAGCCTTCGATCTGCGGCGAGTGAGGATCGATCGTGATGACCTGATCGACGCCCGCGCTTTGCAGCAGCGCGGCGACGAGGCTGGCCATGATCGGATCGCGTTTGCCTCCGCGCTTGTCCGAGCGCGCGTAGCCGAAGTACGGAATCACGGCAATGATGTGCGATGCCGCCGCGCGCCGGCAGGCATCGGCGAATGCCAGCAGCTCGACGAGGTGCTCGTTGACGGGCGGACACGTCGGCTGCAGGACGAAGACTTCTTTCTTGCGAACCGAGCCGTTCAGATGGACGGCAATTTCACCGTCGGGAAACCTTTCGACCGCACAGGCGCCGAGGGGGACGGAGAGCTCTCTGCTGACGGCGGCGCCCAGAGCCGGATGTGCGGTCCCGGAGAGAAGGACCCACTCGCTCATGTTCCGCAGTAAACCGCCGGCCACGCTGGGCGGACAGGTCATCCATCACGCGACGAAGGTGATTTTCGGCCTCGTCGTCCCGCCCAACAGACGGCAAATTGTTCACCGTCATGCGATTTCAGAATCGGGAAGAAGGCGGCCGTTTACTGGCGGAGCGACTGCGCCCCTACGCTGTTGACGCGACCGCGATCGTCCTCGGACTTCCGCGCGGAGGAGTGGTCACCGCGGACGTGATCGCGGAACAGCTCGATCTGCCGCTCGACGTGATGATCGTAAGGAAGCTCGGCACGCCGTGGCAGCCGGAGCTGGCCATGGGTGCGATCGCGAGCGGCGGCATTCGCGTCCTGAATCGCGAAGTCATCGATCCGCTGCGAATCTCGCAAAAGCAAATCGATGAAGTGGCCGCACGCGAGGAGGCCGAGCTCGCGAGGCGTGAGAAATTGTTCCGCGCCGATCGTCCCGCGTTGTCGCTGAGCGGACGAACGGTCATCATCGTCGACGATGGCATCGCCACCGGATCAACGATGCTCGCGGCGATTCGCTGCGTCCGCACTCAGAAGCCGTCGCGCATCGTGATGGCGGTGCCGGTCGCGCCGCCTTCGACATGCAGGAAACTCGGGAGCGAAGTCGACGACGTGGTCTGCCTCAGCACGCCCGAGCCGTTCAAGGCGGTCGGCGACTGGTACGACGACTTCGCGCAGGTCGAGGATCACGAGGTCGTCGCGCTCATGAAGAAAGCAGCGGAGCGAACGGACCTCGTCGCGCACTGAGGTGCGGTCATGAGCGCGAGATTTCACGAGATCATGGGTGTGATTGGCCTCGGCCTCGATGCTGTCGGCGTTCTGATTGTCGCGATCGGTGCAATGGTTGCCACCATACAAGCATTACGACCGCGACAGGTGCAGCGCTATCGAATTCTTCGTGAAGACCTCGGCCGTGCGATCGTACTGAGCCTCGAGTTTCTGATTGCCGGAGACATCATCCGCAGCGTCGTTGTCGATCCGACCGTGGTCAACGTGCTGGTCCTCGGGCTGATTGTGGTCATTCGGACCTTTCTGAGCATGACTCTGCAACTCGAGGTCGAAGGCCGCTGGCCATGGCAGCAAACGCCGCAACAGCAGCCGCGGTCCTCCGACTCCGTTGCGCGCATCAGCGTGCGATAAACGGCTCAGCCCTTCACGACCGCGATCGGGCGAAGCCGCGCAACTTTCTTCGCGAGCTCGCAGAAATCGAGGATGTGATTGTTGGCCAGCGAAACGCATCGAACGTTCGCCACCCGCAGGATCGAAGTGGCCGCGGGCCGCACGCCGAAGTAAAACAATTTTGGCGTTTTCACCCATCGCTGCTTGAACGTCGTGATGGCACATTCCAGATTCGCGGTCACCGCATCGCACGAGCGGAGAATCGGCAGCGTCGTGCCCCAGAACGACTCGGGCGTTCGATGCGGAATCTCTGCGTCGACGCGGCGCCCGAGCATCCCATCACCGAGGAAACCGATCGTAGAGTTCACGACTACACGATGTCGCCACCGCAAACCCGGGTCTGTGCCCAGCGGAGCGGCACCCGTGTGACGGCACTCACGAGCGGGTCAGAGCGTCCAAGTTTTCTCGCGCCCGGCGGCTTCGAGAAGTGCCTGATGTTTCGCGCAGTACGCGGCCCACGGCACGGCGGCGAGTCTCTTCTCCGGGATCGGGGCGCCATCGATGAGGCATTTGCCGTAGGTTCCCGCTTCAATGCGGCGCAAGGCGTCCTGCACCTGCTGCTGGAGCATGGCATTGAGCTCGGCTTCGCTGAAATCGTCGCTGACCGCAACGTCGGAGATGCTTTTGTCGCCCGAATCTGGAGGGATATCGAGTTTTGCGTCGCGGCCGCGTTCCATGTCAGTCTCGGCCCGCTCATCGAGTCTTTTTTCCAACTCTTCGAGCCGCTTCCGGTACTTCTGAATGTCGATCATGGCTCCTCTTCAAGAAACGTCGGGCTCACCGCACGCCGCGAGAATCGCCGCGCGACTTTTCTGCTGCAGATCCGTTGCGGCGGCCCAGTTGTTCTGTTGCGGCAGAATGGGTGTGCCGATGGTCACGTGGATGTCGCCGCGGCGCGGAAACCAGTCGTCGCCCCGAAGAACGGCGCGACTCCCGCGGATGCTGACCGGCACGACGGCCGCGCCGGTCCGCGCGGCGACAACGAACGCACCCATGCGAAAGGGAAGCAGGCCGGCGGATCGCTGAAACGTTCCTTCAGGGAAAACAATAATGGATTCTTCCTGGCGGATCGAGCCCTC
This sequence comes from Thermoanaerobaculia bacterium, assembly GCA_035516895.1. Classification (GTDB taxonomy): domain Bacteria; phylum Acidobacteriota; class Thermoanaerobaculia; order Gp7-AA8; family Gp7-AA8; genus Gp7-AA10. The sequence goes on from DATIZY010000120.1 coordinate 17,386, forward strand.
GAGCTGCTTCGTGTCCTCGACGCCGCGCGCAGGATCGAAACGCTCGACGAATATCGAGCCGAGACGCGCGAAGAACAAACGCGGGATCAGGCTGCGGAGAAATTCTCCTTTGACCACGAATCGTGCCGACGGCGGAAGAACGGCCGCGACAACGACGCCGTCGAGATAACTCGCGTGATTTGCAACGATGATTGCCGCGGCGGGAAGGGGTGCGTTCGTTTGTACCGTGACGTGGATCCCGAGCATCCGCAGAAGCGCTCGCGCGTACCAGCGTAAAAGATGCCGCCGCGCGTTTGCGCCGGGCGTCACGACGATTCCGGACCAGATGAACGGCGCCATGAGAATGGTGATCAGCCACGCGTACGCAAAGTAGCCGAGGTCGTGCATCGCGGACCGCACGCGGCGTATCTCGGGCCGGACGGCGCCCGCGTAGAGCCGGACGATCTGCATCCAGGGCGCGCGAGCCGCCGTTCCGAGCTCGCCTCGATCATAAAGCTCGCGAACGGCGGAGCGTCTCAATTTGCCGCTCGACGTTTTCAGAATGGAATGCGGCGGAACGAGTACGACGTCGTCCGGCGGCGCGCCGCATAGATCGACGATCTTCGAGCGAATGGCCGCCGCGACCTCCTGACGCCGTTTTTCGTCGTGCTCGCGCGTTTCCGCAGCGACGACCAGTCGCTCCGTTTGTGCCGCCGCGTCCACGCCGCCGAACACGGCGACGCAACCCTTGCGGATTCCGGCGATGCTGCTGACGATCTCCTCGATCTCCTGCGGAAAGAAGTGGCGCCCGGCACGGATGATCACGTCTTTGGCTCGTCCGGTGACGAACAGTTCGCGGCCGGCGATGTAACCGAGGTCGCCGGAGTCGAGCCAGCGGTCGTGAAAGAGGCGCTCGCTCTCGATCGGATTGCGGTGATATCCGGACGTCGCGCCGGGCGAGCGAAACTCGATCGTTCCTTCCTGACGATCCGGGAGTTCGACGCGGCCGGGAGCGACGATGCGCACCTCCACGTTCGGCAGCGGAGTCCCGCACCCGACGATGTGCATCGCATCCTCGGCCGTTCCCGGCGCAGCGATGCCGCGATCGGCGAACGTCGCGCGATCGATCGAGTCGATCACCGGCGGCCTCCCTCGCGGCGGCATGGTGATCGCGAGCGATGCTTCCGCCAGTCCATACATCGGCGCCATCGCGTCCGGCCGAAAGCCGTGTTTCGAGAATCGCTCGGTGAAACGGCGGATGGTCTCGGCGCTCACCGGCTCCGCGCCGTTGGCCGCGATGCGCCACGACGACAGATCGAGCGATTCGATGTCGGGATCGGGAATCTTGCCCGCGCAAAGCTCGTAGCCGAAGTTCGGCGAGGCGGAGATCGTGGCTCGGAATCGATCGATCGTCCGCAGCCATTCGACCGGACGCGCGAGAAAGCGCTGGGGCGGCATTGCGATCAGCGGCAACGCGAAATACAAACTGCCGAGCCAGGTACCTATCAGACCCATGTCGTGATACAGCGGCAGCCAGCTCACGACCACATCGTCCTGAGCGGGTTGGATCCGCCGCCCGATGGCCCGAAGATTGGCAAGCAGATTCTCGTGCGTGAGCACGACGCCTTTCGGATTTCCGGTGCTGCCGGACGTGTACTGGATCAGCGCAACGTCCTGCGCGGCAAGTCTGGGGAGAGTCGACGCTTCGTCGATCGCTGCGAAATCGGCGGCATCGATGACCCTTCGAATCGTCGGAACGCGAGCGCGGAGGAGATGTGCCGCGCGTTCCGCCTCCTCGAACGTAATCAGTAACGATGCCTGGGCGTTCTGCAGGATTCCGGAGTGGCGGGTGAGGTGGTCCTCGAGCTGCCCCGGCCGGGCCGGCGGATAGATCGGAACCGGAATGGCACCGGCGAGCAGGATGCCGAAGAAGGTCGTGTAGTACTCGCGACAGGTTGGGAGCATGATCGCGACGGTCGAACGTGGCTCGAGGCCGAAGTCCAGGATGCGGCGAGCGACTCGACGGGCGCCTTTGCCGAGATCGGCGTAAGTGATCTCGTCTTCGGCTTCGTCGCTGAGCAGGCGAATGTGAACCTGTCGCGGCCGCCGCTCGAGATGCCGCTCGAGGACTTCGGTGAGCGTCGCCGCGCGTGCGAACCCTTCCACTTCGCGGACCGCCTCAATTGTTACCGGACCTTGCTGCCGGCGGATGCGTCTCGAAGCATGCAGCACCGCGCGCACGAGCTCTCGCGGCCGCTCGGCCGTCAGCGCCAATTCGGGCAGCTCGATAGCGAACTCCTGCTCGATGCGCTGCAGAAGCTCGGCGCGCGCGAGACTCTCGAGTCCGAAGTCGCGATCGAGCGAAGAGTCGAGGTCGACATCGGGCGGAGGGGCGCCGTGGAGCTGCGTCGCCAGCGCGATCGTAATTTCGAGAATTCGTGCGCCGATATCGGGTGCGTGAGGGACTTCGATCGCGCTGCTCACAAGCGAGGCGCTCCACAACATAAGAAAGACCGCCGCGGTAGGCTCTGCCGTATCGCACGAACCGGTTCCTTGTGACCAAGGGCACGACAAGATGCCCGTGCGCGACTGGGCTTGATGGTGGCTGCATGCGCTCGCGAAGCCATCATGCTCTTGATTCCTCTCGTCGATGTTTGTCGCCGCCGGCAACCTCGTTGCGCCGTCGGTGTTGATCGCTGGATACGGAGTGCCGTTGTTGCTCGGCCGTTCGAGCCCGCCGAAGGGCCGAATCGCGGTTGTCGAGATCGGAATGACGGCGCTTTATATCGGACTCGGTATTCTGTCGCAGGTCGCGGTCGTCGTCATTCGGACGAATCGTTTCATCGCATTCTGGCTTTCGACGATTGCCGTCGCGTCGCTTGTGATTTCAGGCGACCGCGTGCAGCAGGAGTTCCCGGAATTCGGGCGGCAGCTGCTTTTCAAGCTTCTTCACGGCGCCGGGCGAGATCGCCTCGCGCAGCGTATCGAGCACGGCCTGCGTGTAAAAGACCGCCTTTTCGTAATCCTTGTGCTCACGTACGGCGATGCGCTGATAGAAATCATGAAGAGTGATGTGCTCGAAGCGTTCGGCGCTCCTGAGGTGAAGGCCGAGCTCGGGCGGAAGCTGCGCGGCAATGTTCTCCGCCGCATCTTTCATCAGACGCTCACCAAGTGTCTCGAATGTGGCACGGATGACCGCCTCGGCGTCGCCGCGCGAGGCGAGATGCGCTCGATGCTGAACCTGTCCGACAAATTCATCATGCGTCATGGTTCCCTCCTTTTCTACATTGCGATCGTTTTTCACCGTGGCCAACGACCGAAGTCACACGCAGCGGTACTCGTCTGTCACTCGATCCTGGCCCGTCCGGCCTATCTTGGCGGCGAGGGAACCCTTGATCTTCAGACAGAACGATGGTGCACGACTCTTTGCGGTTTCCAGGAACCCAGCGCGGCTGCGATGTCCGCTCTCTCGATTTTCATTCCGACGTAAAACACCGGCGCGATGACGATGCATTTGCGGACGCATCGCCGATCGATCGTCAGTCTCGCAGCGGGTCCGAGCGCTCCGTGCGAGGGACGTTCGACTCATCAGTGAATCGCTCCGCTACCTCCGGATCGCACCCGATGACAATCGCCTCCGAAGGGCGTATGGTGGGTGCACGTCGAGGAACTCTTTCCTCCGCCTTCAGTCCATCTGAACTAAGTCAGATCTTCTGGACTCACTCCTCTTAGCTTGCATTCTCTCGTTGCGGGAGAACCGCCGGTCCACTCCGGCCAGGAGTCAAGAATGAAACTCTATATTGGAAATCTATCGAAACAGGTCAACGATGCGCAGCTGAACGAGCTCGCCGCGCCCTATGGAAAGATCGTCAGCGCGAATGTCGCCACCGAGCGCATGGGCGGTGCTTCGAAGGGCTTCGGCTTCGTCGAATTCAGCACCGCGGACGAAGCGCGCGCCGCGATCGCCGGCCTGCACGGCCGCGACGTGAACGGGCAGGCCCTGATCGTCAACGAGTCCAAGCCGCGCAACGACCGTTCCGCCGCCCGGTTTTGAACCCGACAGACATCCATTGATTGTCACGATCAGAGATCGTACCGGTCAACTCCGCGAGCGGTTGCACGAAAGGCTCGAAAGTGCCGGACGGCTGCTCTGCGCGGAGCACGCACAGGCCGTTGTCGCGGTCACGATTCATGGCCGCGAAAACGGCTGGTTCGAGTGTATGTGGACCACCTGCTGCGAGCGGCTGGAACAGCGCGCAGCGGCGATTCTGAAGCTGCGCTCCTAAAAGGGGAGAACCACTTCGGATGAAAAGAGCCTGCGGCGCATCGCGCTGCTCGGGAATCCCTTGCCACGGCAGTGCGGCATCGCGACCTTTACCGCCGATCTGAGCAAAGCGATCAATCTGGCCGGTCCTGATCCCGATTGTTTTCGTTCTCGCGATGAACGACGGTCCGCGCCAGTACGACGATCCGGACCGGGTTCGCTGACGGAAGTTCGATCGCGTCAAATCGGAAGAACGCCTCAGAAGTCAGTACGAGCTCCGCGAGCGGAGGCTCGAGCAGTGGCACAGCACCCAGCTGAAACAACTCATCGACAAGTCGCGGATGTAAGCCGGGAGGCCACGCCGATCCACGACGCTCGACGCTGATAGCATTGCGCGACTCTGCGTCGAATGAATGTCGCCGATCGAGGGTGCCGGCTTCGGAAGAAGACATGCTCGAGCGGGACTCCTCCGGCGCGCGTCTTTGCGCGCCGGGCTGAAACGCCGGGCCTGACCACATGCACACGATCGCCCTGGTGCTGACGCTGTTTGCCGCCGACTCGCTCGTGAAGCAGGGGCAGACGGCTCTCGATCGCGGCGACGCGCGCACCGCCGTCAAGCTCCTCGAAAAGGCCGTTGCTGACTCGCCGAACGATGCGGAGGCGCACTATGTTCTCGGCACCGCCTATGGGGCTCGAGCACAGCAACCCGGCGTCCTCGATCGTGCCGCGCTCGCCCGCCGGACGCGCAGCGAATTTGAAAAAGCGGTCAGCCTCGATCCAAATTACATCGACGCACGCATGGCGCTCGTTCAGTACGACACCCTCGCGCCCGAGATCATGGGCGGCAGCATCCAGCGTGCGCAGCAACAGGCCGACGAGCTTTTGAAGCGCAGTCCGGCCGCCGGCCATCGCGCGCAGGCGTTCATCGACGGTCATCTGAAGCAATACGATGCAGCGGCGGCGGAGCTGCGCGAAGCAGCGGCCATCGATCCGAACGACATGCCGACGTTGTTCGAAATCGGCCACCTCGCCGCGATCACTGGCAGGAACCTGCCGGAGGGGGAACAGGCGCTGCTGAAATACCTCGAGTACACGCCGGCGAAGGGTGAGCCGACGCACGAACAGGCCGCCGCATACCTCGAACAAATCCGCCGCCGGATGGGCCCGCGCTGACGGCTTGCTCGCTCCGGCGCGCGGACCTATCGTATCGGTGAGTGTCCGATTCCACCCGGCAGATCGATGCGGATCTCGTCGTCAACGTGACGCCGGCGCTCATTTTCAGCGCGCGGCCTGACGGCTATCTCGACTACTTCAACGAGCGCTGGCTCGAATGGCTCGGCGTTCCGATCGAGAAAATCATCGGCTGGGCGTGGATCGACCTGATCCATCCCGTCGACCGCAACGAGCACCTTCGCCGCTGGCAGGAATCGATCGCCAGCGGCTCGCCCGCGATCTCCGAGGCGCGCGTGCGGCGGGCGAACGGCGAATATCGGTGGATGCTCCATCACAGTGTTCCGCAGCGCGACGAGTCGGGCCGGATCGTCCGATGGTTCGGCTCGAGCGTCGACATCGAAGATCTCAAGCGCGCGGAGGGCAAGATCCGCAGCGCGGAGAAAGAGCTTCGGACGATCATCGAAACGATTCCCGCGTACGTCTGGACGGCGACGCCCGACGGCGCGGTCGACTTCAGCACCGAGAGCTGGTTCGATCGGACGGGACTCGGTGGGGGAAAGGCGATCGGCTGGGAGTGGATCGACAACGTTCACGAGGACGATCGAGAACGCGTGGTCGCGGCGTGGCGCGAAGCGGTGGCCACCGGCCGCCCGTTCGATCACGAATTGCGGATGCGCAACGCACAAGGCGAATATCGATGGATCCTCGTCCGCGCCGTGGCCCTGCGCGATGACAGCGGCGCAGTCGTCCGGTGGTATGGAACGATCACCGACATCGACGATCGCAAACGGGCCGAAGAAGAGCTCCGCAAGCTGAAGGATCAGCTCCACAACGAGAACATCGCGCTGCGTGAAGAGATCAGCCAGACGTCGATGTTCGAGGAGATCGTCGGCTCGTCGCCGGCGCTGCGGCGGGTGCTCTCGCTCGTGACGAAAGTCGCGGATACCGACTCGACCGTGCTGATCACCGGCGAGACCGGCACGGGAAAGGAGCTGATCGCGCGCGCGATTCACAAGCGCTCGCGCCGAGCCTCGCGGCCGTTCGTGTCGGTGAATTGCGGCGCGATCCCGCATTCGCTGATCACCTCCGAGTTGTTCGGCTACGAGAAAGGCGCCTTCACCGGCGCGATTCAGCGGCACCTCGGCCGCTTCGAGCTCGCCGATCACGGCACGATCTTCCTCGACGAAGCCGGCGAGCTGCCGCCAGAGGCGCAGGTCGCGCTTTTGCGCGTGCTGCAGGAGCGCACGTTCGATCGCGTCGGCGGAACGAGGCCGGTGAGCATCGATGTGCGCGTGATCGCAGCGACCAACCGCGATCTCGCGAAGGAGGTCGCCGACGGCTCGTTCCGCGACGATCTCTACTATCGCCTCAGCGTCTTTCCGGTTTACGTCCCGCCGCTGCGTGAGCGTGCGGCCGACATCCCTGTGCTCGTCCAGTACTTCACGCAGCGTTACGCGGCGAACATCGGCAAGAAGATCCGGAAAGTCAGCGCGCGGACGATGGACGTGCTCAGCGATTACAAATGGCCCGGCAACGTGCGCGAGCTGCAGAACGTGATTCAACGCGCCGTCATTTTGTGCGACGGCGACACGCTCGTCGTCGATGAAACCTGGCTGCAGAACCGTCTCGCGAAAGAGGCGGCAGGCACGCGCGGTCTCGGCCGGCCGTCGATCCGCGAAGAAAAAGAGATGATCGAGAGCGCGCTCGCGGGATCGTCCGGCCGGGTCGCCGGACCCGCCGGCGCGGCGGCGAAGCTCGGCATCGCTCGATCGACTCTCGAGTCGCGAATCCGCTCGCTGCGCATCGACAAGAATCGCTTCCGCTCGTAGCGCCACGGAAAAAAGTCGTGTGAGGACCTGCGTCAGCCGGTCAAGGCCGGCTGAAGCCGGCCCGCACACTCGTGGCGAAACTCGTCATTTGACGAGTCTCGACATCATCATTCGCGCGTAATCCATTGTAAACACGACACTTCACTATGGCACCTCGGTTGCCCTTAGAGCGACCGATGACGCTGAGAATCGAACAGGTCGCCAATGACTCCGAGACGGTTCTCACGCTCGTCGGGAGGATCACCTCGCCGGACGTGCAGCGGTTGAAAGCCGAAATTGCCGAAGCGCGCAATCGCGTAACACTCGACCTCGAGCAGGTGTCGCTCGTCGACCTCGACGCAGTCCACTTCCTCGCGGCATCCGAACAACGCGGCATTCATCTCCGCAATCTGCCGCAGTACGTCCGCGAGTGGATCCTCCAGGAGAAGCCGAGGGTCGATGAGCTCGAAGGAGACGGCCTTCATCCGATTCACGCGTAAACAAAAGGAGATTTTATTTATGGAACGGATTCTTGTAGTTGTTTTCGATAACGAAAAGAAAGCCTACGAAGGCAAGACGGCGCTGCGCCAGGTGGAGCAGGCCGGCGAGCTCGTGATCTACGGCGGCGCCGTGGTGACCAAGCATGCCGACGGCACTGCCACGGTCAGCGAGTTCGACGACTTCGGCGGCACCGGCGCGATCGCCGGAACGGCCCTCGGCAGTCTGATCGGACTCCTCGGCGGGCCGGCGGGCGTGTTGGCGGGAGCCGCGATCGGTTTCACGGGCGGCGCGATCGCTGACGTCGACTACTTCGAGAACGCACGCCTCGGCGAGGACTTCGTGGAGGACGTTTTGAAGTCGCTCACGCCGAACAAAGTGGCCGTTGTCGCCGAAGTCGACGAGGAGTGGACCACGCCGGTCGATACGCGCATGGAGGCGCTCGGCGGCACGGTCTACCGCCGCGCGATGTGGGAAGCGCGCGAGGACCTCAACCAGAAAGAGATCGCCGCGATGAAGGCCGATCTCGCGCAGCTCAAGGCCGAACAGGCGAATGTGAACGCCGAGCGAAAGGCGAAGCTGCAGAAGAAGATCGCCGAGCTCCAGGCAAAGATCGACGCGCAGCAGAAAAAAGCGCAGGAGCGCAAAGCGGCGTTCGATGCGCGCCAGAAGTCGAAGAGCGAAGTCCTCAAGAACAACGCCAAAGCTGCGGGCAAAGCGCTCAAGCAACTGGCGAACACCCCGGTCTGAATCCAACGTAATTTGAAAAAAGGAGAAAAAACGACAATGTCTACCGACTCTCTCTCAACCCAGGTTTCGAAGCAGGCCGGCTGGAGCCTTTTCATGGGCTTCCTCACGGCCGCAATCGGCGTCGTCATGATCATTTATCCGATGGCGGCGGCGACGGTCTCCACGCTCTTCTTCGGATGGGCTCTCATCTTTGCGGGCGTGGCGCAAGTGGTCTTCGCATTCAGCTCGCAGTCGGCGGGGTCCTTCTTCCTGAAGCTTCTCGTCGGGATCGTGTACGGCTTCGCGGGTGTCACGCTCGTCGCGTTTCCGCCGGCGGGTGTGATCACTCTGACGGCGGCGATCGGCATCATGCTGCTCACCGAAGCGGTCATTGAGATCATCCTCGCGTTCTCGCTGCCGATCGAAGCAGGTCGCGGCTGGCTCATCGCGAGCGCGATCGCCAGCGGGCTTCTCGGAGTTCTGATTCTGGCCGAATGGCCGGCGAGCGCAGTCTGGGCGATCGGGACCATGGTCGGCGTCGCGGTTCTGTTCAACGGAATCTCGCGTATCGTGATCTCGAGCATCGCTCTCAAAGGCGTTCACGACTTGAAGCAGATCGCGAAAGCTGCGTGAACCGTGTTTTTCAACCTCTTCAATGCGCGCGCTGAGGTGACTCAGCGCGC
>DATIZY010000121.1:0-8196 GCA_035516895.1 Thermoanaerobaculia bacterium
ATATCCCGATTCGATCGGGATCGATCGGAGATTGTTTCAGCACGGCATCGACGCCGGCGAGGATGTCGCGAAGGTCGCCGCCGCCGAAGTCCTTCACATTCGCGCGGGTGAACGCCTCGCCCTGACCGTAGCTGCCGCGCGGATTCGGCATGAACACGAAGTATCCGGCGGCGGCGAGCGCCGCGTTCCGCTCGCCCGGCCATGCGCCGGTGAACGCGGACGCGGGGCCGCCGTGAACGGCGACGATCATCGGATATTTTTTGTTCGGGTCGACGTTCGCCGGCGGAAGCAGCCAGCCCTGAACGTCGAAGTCGTCGCTGCGCCAGCGCACCGACTGCCCGTCTCCCCACGGCATGCGGACGTCTTTGTTGACGTGCGTGATCGCGTCCCACTGTCCGATCGGCCCCGCCCAGATTTCCGGCGGATGTTTGAAGTCTTCGTGAATCACGGCGCTCATTGCGCTGTCGCCGGCCATCGACGCTCCGATCAAACGTCCCGCGCTCACGACCGCCGAGCCGCGCCACACGGTCAGCGGCGGACCGTCGAGGCGGAATCGCACGAGCGCCGAGTCTCCCTGAACGTTTTCCCCGAGCATCAGCGTCGCCGGCGAAAGCCACTGCGCCGTCGTGACGCTCGCTTTCAGATTCGGCGTCAGATTCTTCGCTTCGCCGCCGGCCGCCGGAACGACGAGAAGATCGCCTCCGGTCTGACCCTCGTCGCTCATGAGCCCTTCGATGAATGCGATCTGCGATCCGTCCGGCGACCAGCGTGGATTCGCGATCTGCAGATGCGGCTTGTAGATCGGTTTTATCGTCGCCGATGCGACATCGACCACGTTCAGCTGCGCGATCCACCAGTTGTTGTCGCCGGAACCCGGCGCGGCAATCGCCGCCATCTTCGTTCCGTCGGGAGACCAGTCGAAGTGGTAGACGTACATGTCAGACGGCGTGACGATCCGGATTTTTCTCGAGGCCACGTCGAGCACGGCGATGCGCTGCTCGTCGATGTGTTCCTGGATCACCCCGACGGCGCGCGACATCGCGACGAGAGGCCCCGCGGATCGCGCGGCGTTTTCGATCAGCAGGAAGGCGATCGATTTGTCGTCCGGCGACCACGACGGCTCGGCGAGGTAGCCCTTCATGCTCGTGACCGGCGTCTTGTCGATGTAGAGCTTGCCGTTCGAAATGAACGCGAGATGTTTGCTGTCGCGTGACCACGCAAGCCCCTGCGCGTTGTTCGCGATCAGATGCGAAGCGTGCTCGCCGCCTTCGACATCCGCGACGGTGACGCCGTGATTGCGCTCGGCCCACGCGACGCGGCGCGCGTTTGGCGCGATCGCCACCTGATTGAACGTGCGGACGGTGAAGAGGTCCTGCGCCAGGATCGACGCGGCCAGAAAGAAAAGCGCATGCATGCGCAAAGGATATCGCGGCGGAGTTCCCGGCGAGCTAGCGCCGCCGCAGGAGCTGGAACGCTTCTTCCGCCGGAAGCGGGGCGCCGAACAGAAACCCCTGCAGCGCGTCGCAGCCGTTCTGCTTCAGAAACGCGAACTGGTCATCGGTCTCGACGCCTTCCGCCACCACCCGCAATCCGATCGTGTGCGCGAGATTGACGATGTACGAAACGATCGCGGCGGCCGACGGGTTCGCGGGAACGTCGCGGACGAATGCCTGGTCGATCTTGATCGTGTCGATCGGAAATTGCTTGAGGTACATGAGCGACGACTGCCCGGTCCCGAAATCGTCGATCGCGATGCGGACGCCATGCCGCCGCAGATCGCGGAGCACCTGCGTCGTCAGCTCGGTGTTTTGCATCGCGACCGACTCCGTGATCTCGAGCTCGAGCGCGTCGGGCGGCACATTCGCGTCGCGCACCGTCGCCGCGATCAGGTCCACAAAGCGCGGCTGCTGCAGCTGCGGCGCGGAGATGTTCACCGAGAGCCGCAGATCGGTCAGGCCCGCCGCGCGCCAGCGCTGCAGCTGCGCGCAAGCCTGCCGCAGCACCCACGCCCCGATCGGCACGATGAGCCCCGTCTCCTCGGCCAGCTGAATGAATTCGGCCGGCTCGGTGAGGCCTGCTCCCTGCTCGTGCCATCGGAGCAGCGCTTCGACGCCGATCGCATTGCGCGGATCGTGCGCGTAAATCGGCTGATAAAAGACATCGAGCTCGTTTCGTTCCAGCGCGTGATGCAGGCTCTGCTCGACCTCGAGCCGGCGAACGTAGCGTTCGTTCATGCTGGCGAGGAAGAGCTGCGCCTGATTCCGTCCGAGCTCTTTCGCGCGGTACATCGCGCTGTCGGCGCACTTCAGCAGCGTTTCGACGTCCTCGCCGTCGGACGGGTAGATGCTGATGCCGATCGACGCGGTGACGAAGAGCTCGTGTCCGGTCACCCGAAACGGACGCGTGAGCGAGTGCAGAATTTTTCGCGCGACTGCGAAGATCGCGTCGGTGCTGTTCGTGTCGTTGAGCAGGATCGTGAATTCGTCGCCGCCGAGCCGCGAGATCGTGTCGGACGCGCGAATCGACCCCTGCAGCCGCGCCGCGACTTCGGACAGCAGTCCGTCCCCAACGGAGTGACCGAGGCCGTCGTTGACGAGCTTGAAGTGGTCGAGATCGAGATACATGACGGCCATGCCGCGGCGATGGCGTTTCGCCTGCGCGATCGCATTGACGACGCGGTCGCGGAAGAGCAGGCGATTCGGCAGGCCGGTGAGGGCGTCGTAGTACGCCTGATACTCGAGCTGTTTCTCCGTTTCCTTGCGCTGCGTGATGTCGCGATAGTTGACGACGATCGCGTTCACGCTGCCGTCGTGCAGCAGGTTCTGCGCGAACGCTTCGAGCCAGATCCACGTGCCGTTCTTGTGCAGGAAGCGCATCTCGGCATCGACTTCGCGGTTCGGAGTCGCGACAAGCTCCGCGAAGACGTCGCGCGACGCCTGGCGGTCGCGCGGATGGACGAAGCCGAGAAAGCTCGTCCGAATCAGCTCGCTCTCGTCGTAGCCGAGGAGGCGCTGCGTCGACGAGCCGACGTAGCTGAACGCGAGATCGGCATCGAGCAATGCGACCCCGCTCCAGCTTTTCTCGACGAGCGCGCGGAACCGCTGCTCGCGCAGCTCGAGCTCGTGCTGCCCGCGCTTGCGATCGGAGATGTCGCGAATGAACGCGGTGAACGTCTGGTCGTCTCCGGAGCCGATGGGGTCGATGACGACCTCCACCGGGATCTGTGAGAAATCGGCGCGGCGCGCCAGGCTCTCGAAGCGGCGCTGCGGAACCCCGCCGGCGATCGACTCGAGCAGCGCGGGGAGGATGGCGGTGGGAAACGGGCGGCCGATCACGTCGCGCGCTCGCACGCCGAAGGTCGATTCCGCCTGCCGGTTCCACTCGATGACGTTGTGGTTGCCATCGATGCTGATGACGGAATCGAGAGTCGTGTCGATGATCTGCTTGAATCGCGATTCGGTGCGGCGCAGCGCGCGTTCGGTGCGCGCGCGCTCGATCGTCTCGCCGAGAAGGCCGGCGATCGATTTGAGGAATCCGATCTCGAATTCGCGAAAATCTCGCGGCGCCGACGCATAGGCGACGATCGCGCCGAACGCTCCGGAGGCGACCGGGATGACGACTGCCGCTCCCGATTTGACGCCGTGGTAGTCGTGCAGATGCGAGCACTTGAAGCGCGTCTCCTGCTCGAGATCGTTGAACGTCACGGGAGCGTCCGCGAGACTCACGACCATCCCGATCGCTTCATCCTCCGCGGCATCGTGGGTGCAGTGGAGGAACGACTGGTTCGATCCGAGCGCCGCGCGGACGACGACGCTGCCGCCCGCCGTGATCTCCAGCGCCCGGCAGTGATCGACTTGGAGCGTCGCTTCGATGATCGCGCAGGCCTGACCGAGAAGGAGGGAAGGGTCGATGCCGGTGAGGGCGGCCTGACCGAATTCGGCGATCGCCGTCTCCTGCCGGTTGCGCGCCTCGATCTCCGCCCGCAAACGCGCGAGCTCGGCCGCCGCAGCTTGTGGATCCGCCGCGCCGCCGATCAGGTGAAACGGCTTTTTCTGCTCGGTCATGTTGCGGTGTCAATCAGGTGAACAGCATTGACACTGGAACTAGTTCAAGGCCGTATCTTGATCGAATGAACGATCTTTCGACGGGCGACCTGGCACGGGCGTGCGCCGTGAGTCCCGACACGATTCGCTATTACCACAAGCGGGGAGCCCTCGGCGCGGTCCGCAGCGGCGGAGGATCGCGGCGGTTCGATCCGGCGGCGATCCGGCGCGTGCGCGTGATCCGCAACGCGATCGCGATCGGCTTCACGCTCGACGAGCTCGTCCGCTTCTTCGCTGAAAAGCGCGAGGGCCGGCCGCCGTGCCGGCAGGTGCGCGCGGCCGCGGAGAAAAAGCTCGCTGCTCTCGATCAGAAGATCCGCGAATTGCAGGAGCTACGAAAGCGTATGGCCGGCATTCTTCGCGATTGGGATGCGCGCCTCGCCACGGGCGAGCCCGCGCATTTGCTCGAATCACTTCACGAAAGGATCTCCGAATGATTCTCACGCTTCTGTTCGTCGTCCATCAACACGCCATGGGTTTCATGAACGCGAAGCACACGTTCCGGCTGTTCGAGGATGGAGGCGCGATCGAAGTGCGCGCGCTCGATCCGAAGGACAGCGAGACGATCGCGATGATTCGCCGCCATCTGCAGATGATCTCGAAGCGTTTCGCCGATGGCGATTTCGAGGATCCGATGGCCGTGCACGACCGCCTGCCGGACGGCGCGGCGACGATGACCGAGCTGCGCAGCTATATTACTTACAAGTATAGCGAGGTCGACGACGGCGGACGCGTCAGGATCCGGACGTCGAATGCGGACGCGCTCAAAGCCGTGCACGAGTTTCTGCGCTTCCAGATTCGCGAACACAAGACGGGCGATTCGACCGAGGTCACCAGGGAGTAGCGCGTGGCCGGTAGCGGGTAGGGGTGGCGGGTGGGACGGCGGCCGGTTCCGTTTCCCGACAGCCATCCCACCCGCCACCCGCCAAGTGCTAACTCTCAGCCATCTGCTCGTCGACGTAGCACCACAACCACCGCTCGCCGGGCTCGAACGAGCGGATCACGGGATGATGGGTCGCGTGATAGTGCTTCGTCGCGTGCTTGTTTTTCGACGAATCGCAGCAGCCCACGTGACCGCACTCGAGGCAGAGGCGCAGGTGCACCCAGGTGTCGCCGCTTGCAAGACACTCCTCGCAGCCATTCGGCGTGTTTGCTTTGCGATTGAGTTGCCGAGGTGTGATCGAGGAGAGGTGCGTGCAGGTGAGCGGCATCACGGCGGAGATCAGATCACACATTTAAATTGATGAGTCAAAGAGGGCGCTACCTTTGGGGTACGCCCTCTTCGTGTCTCAGCGGCAGCAGCGATCGTCTTGGCGCTTCGGCCACGCGGCGATTCCCGGCGGCTGAGGCGGAGGGTGTGGCGGGTGTGGTGACGATGGCCGTCGGCATGTCGAGCAAGTGGTCCGCGGGGTGTGCGGGCGCGGCGGGCGGACCCGGACATGTCGGCGGTCCTCGGCACGGATCTGTGAGCGACATAGATCCGGCTCATGTCTCAGCGCCTGTTGAGAACCGCCGTTACGTCTCTCAGCCGATTCGAACCCGCGCGGTTGGCGGCCCGCCTCGACCCGCCGGCTGAAACGTTTCCGCACGAATCGACATCCCTTGAAACGACTCGTGTCGAGCGGAGGGCATTCATTTTTATTTGGCTCGGGCCGCGAGTGCGGTTTATGATTCCCGCTCGTCCCTGGGTCAACCATACAACGTGGCAGTGAAGGAGCTACCGCATGGATCAACGCCTTCGCACAGAGGCTATTTGTGTTTTTGTCGCTCTCTTCACGGTGCTCTCGGCCTCTGCAGCGACGGTCGACGTCAAGGTTTATCTCGATACTGACAACAACGCGGCAACCGGTTGCAGCGTACTCGCCGGCGGCGCATCCTTCAGCGGCGCCGAGCAAATCCTGACCACGACTTACGATCCGGACGCGAAGCAAATCACGTCGGTGACCCGCCAACAGTGCGTTGCCGGTTCGTTCGGTGCCGCAGGGAACGTCGACGCGGGCGGATGGGCGGTGGGATCGACGGGCGGTGTCTATCTCATCGAATCGCATCTCCCGTGGACGCTCATCGGCGCCGTCTCTCCGATCCGCCTCGGCTTTTTCGTCAGCTCCGGCACCCTGTCGGATTCGTTTCTGCAGCTTCCCGGCGGCGCGCCGATCCTCTATCCGCAGTCGCTGGGCAGCGGACGCCATCACGTGGTCCTGCCCGACGGCAGCCGTACGATCATTCTCGACGGCAACGGCAGCGACTGGAACGGCATCGCGCCGATTTCGGGCGCTGCGTCGGCAAGCTCGGATCCGTCGCTGCGCTTCCTTTCTGTCGCGCTCACGCAATCGCAGAACGATCTCTTCTTCCGATTCGATATCCAAAGCAATGCTCAGGCGCCGACCGCGGTCGACGACAGCTACACGTCTCTTCGCGGCGCCACGCTCACGGTCGGCGGTCCGGGCGTGCTCGGCAACGATCACGATCCCAACAACAAGCCGCTCACCGCGGTGCTGATCAGCGGTCCGCAGCACGGCACTCTCACGCTCAACGCGGATGGCAGCTTCACGTACGTGAACGACGGGTCGAACCCGCCGATTGACAGCTTCCGTTACAAGGCGAACAACGGCAGCGCGGACTCGAACACCGCGATCGTGACGATCGACATCATTTCGGGAACGGCGCCGAAGATCACGAGCCCGAACTCGACGATATTCTCCGCAGGCACCGCCGGAACGTTCCAGGTCACCGCGACGGGTAATCCGCCGCCATCGCTCACGATGACCGGCACGCTGCCGTCCGGGGTGACGTTCAATCCCACGACCGGCGTTCTCGGCGGCACACCCGCTCCGGGGAGCGGGCGTCAGTACCTGTTGACCTTCAAGGCGACGAACGTTGTCGGCACCGACACGCAGACGTTCACGCTGACGGTGAATGAAGCGCCGAAGATCACGAGCGCAAACAACACGACGATGCTGGTCGGTTCGCCGGCGAGCTTCGGCGTGACCGCGTCCGGCTTCCCGCTGCCGACGTACACCGAAACCGGTGCGCTTCCGTCGGGTGTGACGTTCAATGCGCTCACGCACTCACTTACCGGCACGCCGGCGGCGTCCGGTGTTTTCCCGATCACCTTCACGGTCAGCAACGTCTACGGAAACGACACGCAGAATTTCACGCTGACCGTCAATCAGACGCCGGCGATCACCAGCGCGAATGCGACGACCTTCAC
This sequence comes from Thermoanaerobaculia bacterium, assembly GCA_035516895.1. GTDB lineage: Bacteria > Acidobacteriota > Thermoanaerobaculia > Gp7-AA8 > Gp7-AA8 > Gp7-AA10. The sequence goes on from DATIZY010000121.1 coordinate 7,315, forward strand.
GGTGGGCGCAGCAGGCTCGTTCAACGTGACCGCGACCGGCTTCCCGGCGCCAACGCTCAGCGAATCGGGCACGCTGCCGAGCGGCGTCACGTTCAACACGACGAGCGGCCTGCTCGCCGGTACTCCTGCGACGGGAACGGGCGGCACGTATGCGATCTCGTTCACGGCGACGAACCTGACCGGCTCGGTGACGCAGAACTTCACGCTGACGGTCAATGAGGCGCCGAAGATCACGAGCGCGAACAGCACGTCGATGGCGGCCGGAACGCCGGCCAATTTCACCGTCACGGCGACCGGATTCCCGGCTCCGACGATCACGGAGAGCGGCGCGCTTCCCTCCGGTGTGACATTCAACTCCGGCGTATTCAGCGGAACTCCGCTGCAGGGAAGCGGCGGCGTCTACTCGATCACTCTCACTGCGTCGAACGCGGCGGGCAGCGTCAACCAGACCTTCACGATCACCGTCTGCAACATCATCAGCGTGACCAATCCGGCGACAAACAGCGGCGTCGCGAACGCTCCATTCAGCCAGAACTTCACCCAGACGGGTGGAGTCGGCGCGACGACGTTCGCACTCGCCAGCGGCACTCTGCCGGCAGGTCTGACCCTGGCCGCCAACGGAACAGTCAGCGGCACGCCAACGCAAACGGGAACGTTCCCGATCATCGTCACGGCGACGGACGTCAACGGCTGCAGCGGCACGAGCGCGTCCTACAACCTCACGATCACGTGTCAGACGATCGCCGTGACGAACCCGGCGATCGCGACCGGCGTCGCCAACACTGCGTTCAATCAGGTCTTCACTGCGTCGAACACGATCGGCGCCGTGACCTTCACGACGGCATCGACGCTTCCTGCCGGCCTGACGCTGGCCAACAACGG
>DATIZY010000122.1:0-16814 GCA_035516895.1 Thermoanaerobaculia bacterium
CGGACGCTTCCAGTTCTCCACCGAAAACGCGTAGAGGGTCATGACCCGCAGCTCGAGCCGTGCCGCGGTCTCCACGATCTCGCGCACTGAGGCGATGCCGGCGCGATGGCCTTCGACGCGCGGAAGGCTGCGCGCGCGCGCCCACCGCCCATTCCCGTCCATGATCACCGCAATGTGCCTCGGCAGGCGCTTGAAGTCGATTTTTTCGAGAAGCGTCTCTTCGATCGACCCCGGCTCGGCGAGCTTGCTCAAATCAATCATTCGGACGATGCGATGTTAGTACGCAATCTCCCACAGCACCAAACCTTTCGCGGGAGCCGTCCAGCGCGCTTCGGCGAACGATGGCTCGAGCGCCCGCGCGAGCGCGGCCGGGTCGATCTTGCCGCGTCCGATCTCGATGAGCGATCCGGCAATGCGCCGCACCATGTAGCGCAGAAAGCCGTCCGCGCGGATCCGGATTCGCACGACGTGTGCCTCTCGCATCACCTCGACCGCATGCACCGTCCTGCACGTCGACGAGACCTCAGGACTGAGAACGGTGAACGCGCGAAAGTCGTGCTTGCCGGCGAGCCGTTGTGCGGCCGCGTGCATCTGCGTTTCGTCGAGGCGCTGGGCGACGTGCGCATGCGTCCCGTACGCGAAGACATCCGCGACCGAGTCGTTCCAGATTTGATAGACGTACGTCTTCGTCTTCGCCCGGAAGCGGCAGTGGAAGTCGTCCGCGACGTGCTCGACGGCGGTCACGCGGATGTCGTGCGGAAGCAGATCGTTGAGCCCGAGGATCAGGCCGCGGTCGTCGATGTCGATGGCGAGGTCGGCGTGAGCGCGTTGCGCGCGCGCGTGAACGCCCGAGTCGGTGCGGCCCGCGCCTTCGACGTGGATGGGCGCGCCGGCCATCTTCGAGAGCGCATCCTCAACGACCTGCTGCACCGCGAGCGCGTTCGCCTGCCGCTGCCATCCGGCATAGCGGGTGCCGAGGTACTGGAAGGTGAAGAGAAGGCGCATCCGTCCGTCCATCCTGAGCGCAGCGAAGGATCTCCGGTGCGGCCGCGATGGAAGGCGCCAGAACGATGGCCTCGCGGACGCACCGGAGATCCTTCGGCGCTTCGCGCCTCAGGATAAACTCAACGCAGGTCCGCGGCGTTGATCGGGATCCGATCGAAGCCGGTGACGCTCGAGACGTCGTCGATCACGCCGATCGAGATGCGATTCGGTCCGCCCTCCATGAGCAGATCGACGTCGTACGCGTAGTATTTTCCTTTCAGCTTCTTGAAATCGTCGGCGGGCACGCGGATCTGGTGCGACTGCCGGTTGACGTCGGACATGTCGCCGTCCTTGTTCGCCACCGCGACGTAGACCGAGAAGCCGCCCATGTACTCGTTGCCCTGCGGGAGAAGCGTCAAGCTCTCCATCGGGATCTGAATTTCGACGGGCACCTTGAAAAGATCGTCCTGAGGAACCGGCGTGCCGGTCCTGACCAGGATGTGCAGATCGTTCGCTTTCGTTTTGTAGAGCAGGTTGGCGATGACGCGATCGTTCATCTCCGCGTACGTCGACTTCTCCACGAACGTTTGCCGCGAACGAACGATGTAATTACGGTTCTTCACGCGCACTTCGAGGTTGCGCTGCCGGTCGACCCGCTCCGTTCCCGCGCGGTAGCCGAGGGAGTAGTAGGAGTCGAGGTCGCGCTCGATGTTCTTGAACGCCTGCGCGAAGTTGTTCGTGTTGATCGACGCCAGTCCGCCCGTCATGTCGGCGATCATCTGCAGCGATTCCGTGCTGTTGCTGACCGCCTCCTGGCTGACGATGAACGGCGTCGCCTGCTGCTGATCGGCGGACATGCCCTCGCTCATCGCGGCGAGTCCGCCGGCGTGAATCGCGTACAGCGTGATGCCGTTCGCATTCGCGGTCTGCGCGATGCTCTGGATGTCGCGCGTGGCATCGAATTCCATGCCCTGCAGCAGCGAGGAGCCCGATTCCCAACCCTTCTGGCGGCCGACCTCGTCGATGAGATAGAACATCTCCCGCCCCGGCTCCATCTGGAACCCCTCGGTCGTCAGGACGAGGATCTTCTTGCCCTCGACGCCGGCGAGCGTCGACATCAGCGCGTTCAGCGACTCGACGCTCTGCCGCAAATCGTGCTCGACCGACTGCGCGTACTGCCGCGCATACCCGACGGCGTCGTCCATCGTCTGCGCGTCGTTCTGAATCCGGTCGATGACATCTTTGGACTCGCTGCGGTTCGCGATGCCCTCGCCCGATTCGCCGGCGATCGTGTCGAGCATCGACTGAATGGCTTCGAGATCGCGCGTGAAGGGGAGGCGCACCTTCATGCTGCGGTTGAACGTGGCGATCATCGCCTCGTCGCCGGGCCGCAGCACGTCCTTGGCGAATTGCTTCATGTCCTTGAACACACGGTTGCGGTTGAACGGCGCGAGCGAGAGGTTATCGATGTAGAAAATGACGCGGCGCCGCATGTTCTCCGGCTCGACCGCCGCCGCCGTTTCCGCGGGCGCCGGTTTGGCGTCGGGCGCCGCGACCGGCGTGTTCTCCGCGTGGAGCGCTTTGTTGCCCTGGACCTCGTAGAAGTTCGAGATGTTTTTCGGAACGCCGTTCTCGTACAGCTGGAAATCGTCTTTCGTCAGGCCGGTGACCGGATTGCCTTTCTTGTCGGTCACCACGACGTCGACGTTGATGACCCGGACGTCGATCGTTTCGGTGAGCTTCGGGAGCTCGTTCGATTGCGGCTGAGGCTGCTGTGCGGCCGCGGTGGCGGCGACGAGCAGCGCGGCGATTGCACTTCGGATCACAGGGAATCCTCCGTCGAGTTTGGACGTCCGTGCGTGCACAAGGGTTGCGTGCGAGAATACGGACCGGCGGGTTCAAAGCTTTGACAGAGGCGAAAATTCCGAATTCGGGAGTTGGGAATCGGTTGTCGACTCCCGACTCCCGCCTCCAGGCTGCCGGCCTCCGCTTCTCGAAAATGGCGGGCGGCGGCAACGATTTCGTGGTCATCGACAACCGCCAGAGCGCGGTCCGCGACGCGGCCGGCCTGACGCGCCGCATCTGCTCGGCGCACGTTTCGGTGGGCGCCGACGGGCTCATCCTCATCGAGCCATCCCAGAGCGCCGACGTTCGAATGCGTTACTTCAACAACGACGGCTCGCTCGGCGAGTTCTGCGCGAACGGCACGCGCTGCGCCGCGCGCTTCGCGGACCTCAACGGCATCGCACCGCAGAAGATGACCATCGAGACCGATGCCGGACGCATCGACGCTGAAGTGACCGAACGCGGTGTGGTGACATTGAATCTGCCGCCGCCGAACGCGTACCGCGCCGAGCGGCCGCTGCGCGTCGATGGAGAGTCGGTGCGCGGCAGCTCGATCGTCGTGGGCGTGCCGCACTACGTGCTCTTTCCCGCCTCCGACCTCTGGTCGATGGACATCCTCCCCCTCGGCCGCTCGATTCGTTTTCATCCGGAGCTGAAAAGCGAAGGCGGCGCGAACGTGAATTTTGTCGTCGTGCGCGACGAACATTCGATCGAGGTCCGCACATACGAGCGCGGTGTCGAAGCGGAGACGCTGTCCTGCGGCTCGGGCATCGTCGCGTCGGTCAGCACCGCGGCGCTCTCGGGGAGAGTCTCCTCGCCCGTTTCGGTGCTGACGCGCAGCGGCATCGTGCTCACCGTGTCGTTCGCGCGCGGCCGCGATTCGATCCGCGAGCTCCGCCTCACCGGCGACGCGCGCCTGATCTATACGGCCGAGGTGACGCCGGAGACGATCGAGGGGTTCGATCCCGACTGGGTGCGCACGCCGCGCAGTGGTCACGAGGTTGCGCGCTAGCGCGATTGCATTCGCGATTGTCGGCGCCGTTGCGGCGTACCTCGTCGCGCCCGCGTCGACGCCGATCGACCGCGCGCTGCCGTTCGTCTTCATCATCCTCGCTCTTGTTTTCGCCACAGAGGCACGAAGGGCACAGAGAGTCCTCTGTGTCTCTCTGGTGATCGTCCCGCCGTTGTTTTTTCTGGACGAGCACACACGATTGCTGGCCTACGGCGTGGCAGTGGCGATCGTGATGGCGATCGCGGCGCGCGATTCGATCGTCTTTGTGATCGCCGGAATCGCCCTGCTGCGATGGATTCCGTTCGATAACGTCGTCGTCTGGCGTGAGCTGCTGCTGCTCGCGGGCGCGCTCGCTGTCTACGCCGCCTCGCGGAGCGCCTTCATCGCGATCGCTGTCGCTCTCTTCACGCCGGTGTTTCCCGCGCGAGCGATGCTGATTCCGTTCGCGCTCGCGCTCGTCTTCGCGTTTCTGCCGCGCATTCGAGTGCCGGCTGCCGCCGCCGCGCTGCTGTTCGTGATGTGGCCCTGGAGCGGAATCATGTCGCGCGCCTTCGTACCGTTTCTGCGGGCCGAACCGCAGCCGGCGACGAGCCGGCCGGTGTGGATCGCGCTTCAGCGCGGGCAATCCGTATCAATCGACGTGCCGCCCGACGCGCATTCGGTCACGATCACCGCGAGTGGCGCGAACGCAGAGCGGCTGCGCAAGGGAACGTTGATGGGAATGGTCGAAGGACGCGAGATTCGTATCGGCGACATCGCCGATTTCGGCTACACGCGGCGAGAGCAGTTTTTCCATTCGCGCAATGCGGCGCCAAAGCGTCCGATCGATGACATCAAAGACTACGGCGCGTCGGCGTGGCTGCACACCGCCGGGCTGATCACGATCCATCCGCGCCGCGGGACGCGCGCGATTCGCATCTCGGCAGCGCCCGACCTTCCTCCCGCCACGAAATTGCAGATCGAGGCGGTCGACTTCCAATGACGCTGCGCCGCTGGCTGTTTGTGGTGCTGGGGGCAGCGATCGGCTTCGCTCTCCTCGTCGCGATCGCCCGTCCGTTGCGCGTCGCGGTCGATCTCCGTCTCTTCTTCGTCCTCTTCGGCCTGTTTGTCGTTTGGACTCTGTTCGCGGTCGATCTGAAGTGGACCGCAAATCGATACGCGCTCGCAGCGCTCGTCGTCTACGCGGCGGCGGTCCCTCTGATGCTCGAGACGCCGATCGACGGCGACGAGCCGTACTACCTGCTGATGACCGAATCGCTCGCGCACGACCGCGATCTCGATCTGGCGAATCAGTATCGCGACCTCGCGCATTCGGCGTCGGGCCGCATGGACCTCGCTCCGCAGGTCGGCGATTTGAAAGGCGCCCGCGGCGAACAGTACTCACGGCTCGAGCCGTTTCTCGCGCTGCTGATGCTGCCCGGCTATCTCATCGCGCGGCTTCCGGGCGCGATCGCGACCATCGCGCTCTTCGGCGTTCTCCTCGCGCGGTCAACCGTGCGGCTCTTCGAAGACGAAGGGATCGCCGACTCCACGATTCGATCGATGTTTCCGCTGATCGCCTTCGGCCCCCCGATCATCTTTTATGCCGCGCGCATCTGGCCGGAAGTGCCGGCTGCGTTCTGTTTCGTGGAGGCCGTGCGCGGAATTCGGCAGCGCCGCGCCGCGCGATGGATCCCGTCGCTCCTCGGGCTGGTGTTTCTCAAGTTTCGATTCCTTCTCGTCGCGGTGCTGCTGCTCGTCCGCACGCTTCGCAAGTGGCGGCACATCGCGATCGCGGCCATTCTCGTCGCCCTGCTCGTGGCGATCGGAATCGCGACGACCGCGCACTCGTGGAGCGAGCTCATTCCCGGCACGCCGGCGGCGATGCTCAACGGCCTCTTCGGCCTGCTGCTCGACGGCGCGGCGGGGATTCTGTTTCAGGCGCCGCTCTACGCGTTCGGCGTCCTGGCCATCACCCGCTGGCGCGGGATGCCCTCCGGATTTCGTATAGGATTATCATCAACAATTCTTTATCTGATTTATCTGCTGCCGCGCCAGGAGTGGCACGGCGGCTGGTCCCCGCCGCTCCGCTACATCGTCTTCCTGATGCCACTCCTCGCCCTCGGCGCCGCCGCGATGTGGGAGAGGATGGCGGTCGCTCCGCGCGCGCTGGCGGCGGCGTGGACGTTCGGCGTCACCGCGCATGGGCTCGCGTATCCGTGGCGCCTGTTTCACATCGCGAACGGCGAGAACGTCCTCGGCGAAACGCTGTCGACGATCTGGCAGAGCGATTTCTCGCGGCTTTTCCCGAGTTTCATCCGCTTGAATTTCGCGGCATTCGCCGGCGCGGCGCTGGCTGTCATCACGTTCGTCGTATTCGCCTTGGTCGAGAACGGGCGATCTCGCCTGTCAGGACACGCGCGATTTCCTGTCCTCCAGGTGATTCTTCCCGCGGTGATCGCGCTCATGTTCGTATTCGGCCGCAAGCCCGGCGATCGCATCGAGTTCGAAGACGCGCACGTGATCCACGATGGCGGCGACCTCTACCCATACCTCTATCAGGTGCAGCGGTTCGCGTATCGCGGCGGCTGGATCGTGCGGCCCGGCGATTCGATGTCGTTCCTCGCGCGCCGCGGACCGGCGACGCTCGAATACTCGACGCCGGTGCGCTCGATGATTCAGCTCGGCCGTACGGCGTACGTTCTGCCGCCGACGCACGGCTACGGAAGCGTGCGCGTGAACATCGCGAAGAGCGGACGGATCGAGCTGCGCTGCCTCGACGGAGCGGTGAACCTCGACCGAATGGACCATGACTGATGTCGCATTCATCGTGCTCGATGCCACGGGCGGCGGCGACATGCTGCTGGCGTGCGTCGATTCGATCCGCAATCAGAGCGTCACGCCGGCCGACGTCGTGGTGTTCGACAACGGATCGGCGACTCCGATCGAGATCCGGAACGCGCGCGTGATCCGCAGCGAGAGCAACATCGGTTTCGCCGCCGGAGTCAACGAAGCGTACCGGCAGACGGCTGCCGAGCTCATCGCGCTCGTGAACAACGATGTCGTGCTCGACCGCGACTGGCTCGCAATCGTGAAGCAGGCGCTCGACGCCGATCCGAATGTCGCCGCGGCGCAGACGATCATTCGCCGCGACGCGCAGACGATCGACGGCGCCGGCATCGACATCAGCGACGGCACATTCCGCCAGATCGCGCACGGCGCGGCGATCGGCAGCGGCGTCGGGCCGGCGTGGGGTGTGTCGGCGACCGCGGCGCTGTATCGCCGCAGCGCGCTCGGTCCGCGCGTGTTCGATCCGCGATTCTTCGCGTACTACGAAGATGTCGAGCTTTGCGCGCGGCTGCAGGGATCCGGATGGAGGACGATCGTCGTGCCGTTGATCAAAGCCACCCATCGCGGCTCCGCATCCGCTTCGATCCTCGGTACACGCGGAAAACGTCTTCGAACGCGCAACCGCTATTTTGTCGCGCGGATGCACCGCGGCGTCGGCAGAATCGGCGCTCTGCTCGCGGAAGATGCGAAGCGCATCGTGAGGGGCGAGGCGAGCGTCCGCGGAATCATTGAGGGGCTGTGTTCAAGGTTGTAGTCGCGACGCCGGACGTCGCCGGCGAACGGATGGCGGGGCCGGGCATTCGCGCGTGGCATCTCGCGCAGGAGATCGGCAAACACTTTCCGACGACGCTCGTTGCGCAAATCGAAGTGGACGACGCGCGATCTCGCCGGCCGGAAGAGGCAGGAATGCCAGTCCTCGATGTCCATTCGCGCGAAGCTCGCGACGTGATCCGCGACGCGGCGGCGCTCATCGGCCAGCCGGCCCGCGGATTCCGCCGCATGCGCGAGGGGCAGCGGATCGTGTTCGATCTCTTCGATCCCGTGCTGCTCGAGCTGCGTGAGATGTACGGATCGCATCCGTCGCTTCGTCAGCGACTGCATTACGTCGCCGAGCGGATGCGCATCGAGCGCGCGATCGACAACGGCGATCTTCTCATCTGTGCGACGCCGCAGCAGCGCGAGCTCTACGAGCGCGGCCGCGACCGGCTCATTGAGATTCCGTTCGGGGTGGAGCGGGAGGACGACGCCGGCCGTTCGCCCCTGACCATTGGCCGAGAAGTTCCGCTTCGGTCCGCGTCAGACAGCCAGCGGTCATCGACCACCGGCCAGCCGCTCATCGTCTGGGGCGGCGGAACGTGGGAGTGGCTCGATCCGAAGACCGCGGTCGAGGCCGTCGTTCGCCTCAATCGCAAGGGACTTCCGTGCCGCCTGCTCTTTCTCGGCCGCACGCGGCCGAATCGTGCTCTTGTCGACCGGCGCCGCGAGAACCGCTTCGACATGCTCATCGCCGCCGGCACGCCCTGGGTCAGTGCAAACGACGAATGGGTGCCTTATCGCGAGCGGCTTTCATGGCTCCGCCGCGCCAAAATCGCTATGATGCTCCACCGTTCGACGGCGGAGGCGCGCTACTCGATCCGAACGCGTCTGTTCGATGCAATCGCGACCGCGACTCCCGTCATCGCCACGGAGGAAGGCTTCGCCGCGGAGCTGGTGGCGGATGAAGGATTGGGACTCGTCGTACCGCCGTCCGACGTCGCCGCCGTTGCCGCAGCGATCGAGCGGCTGCTGCGGGACGACGTTTTTCATGCGCAATGCGTATCAAACCTCGAACGAATCCGGCCCCGGTTCGCATGGCCGGCCGTTGTGCGGCCGCTGATCGAAGCGCTGAACCGATGGAAGCAAGACGCCCATTAGAATGGAGCACCGGAGAACGGCGCACCGGAGAACGGCGCGCCGGGGAATGGCGCACCGGAGAATGGAGCACCGGCTTCAGCCGGTCAGAGTCCGCCGTTGACCCGGCCGAAGCCGGGGCTCCGTCGCCCGAGCTCTCGATCGTCATCGTCACCTGGAACAGCGAGCGCTGGATCGATCGCTGCCTGCGCTCGATTCCCGCCGCATGCGAAGGGCTCTCGTACGAGACCGCCGTCCGCGACAACTCGCAGGACAACATCGGCTTCGCTGCCGCCGTGAACCGCGCGATGAGCTCGGCCCGCGGCTCGTACGTCTTTCTGCTCAATCCCGACTGCGAGCTCGGCGCGCGCAGTCTCACGATCCTCGTCGAGTTTCTCCGTTCGCGTCCGGAGGTTGCCGCCGCGGCGCCGCTGCTCGCCGACGAGCGCGGCCACTCGCAGCGCGAGTTTCAGCTGCGCCGCTTTCCGACGCTCGCGACGTTCGCCGTCGACATTCTTGCGATCGACAAAGTGTGGCCGTCGAATCCGATCACCGCGGCGTATCGCTATCGCGATCTCGACCTGGGCCGTCCGCAGATCGTCGAGCAGCCCGCGGCCGCGGCCCTTGTGATCCGCCGCGACGTCGTCGACGAGATCGGGCCGCTCGACGAGCAGTTCTTTCCTGCCTGGTTCGAAGACGTCGACTACTGCCGCCGTCTGGCCGAAGCGGGGAGGGAGATCTGGGTGGTGCCGGCCGCGGAGGCGCGCCACTTCGGCGGTGCGAGCCTCGAATTCGTTCCGTTCGCGCGCTTCATCGACCTCTGGTATCGCAACATGTGGCGGTACGCGCGCAAGTGGTTCCCGCGCACGCAGCAGGAGGCGCTGCGCTGGATCGTGGTGATCGGAATGATTCTGCGCCTGCCGGCCGCGGCGATCGGCATCGCGCACCGTGAGGCCGGCCGCTGGAACGCGGTGAAGGCCTACGCCGGCGTGCTGAAGAAAGCGTTCACGCGATGGGACGACTCGTCACCGTCGTCCTGATCACATGGAACAGCGCTGCCTGCCTGCGCCGCTGCCTCGAGGGCATCGCCGGGCAGACGCATCCCGACCTCGAGCTCATCCACGTCGACAACGCTTCGGCCGATGACTGCGTCGCGCGCGTGCGCGAGCGCTTCCCCGACGCCCGGCAAATCGTCAACGCCGCAAATCGCGGATTCGCCGCCGCGGCGAATCAGGCGATCCGCATCGCGCGCGGCGATTTCGTCGCGCTCTGCAACCCCGACGCATTCCTGACGCCGGACTACCTCGCGAACATCGTCGCCGCATTCGATTCCACGGGCGAGAGTTTCGGCGCCGCGACCGGCACGCTCGTTCGCGGGCGAGGCAACGACATCGAGCCGACAACAGAAATCGATTCACTTGGGATTCGCATGACCCGGTCCGGGCGGCACTTTGATATCACGGTGTGTCGGCCGGCTTTGGTGTGTGGGCCGGCTTTAGCCGGCCGACCGGCTGAAGCCGGTCCGCACACAAAAACCGGTCCGCACACGAACGAAGTTTTCGGCGTTTCCGGCGCCGCCGCCGTCTATCGAAAAACGTTCATCAATAGTGTTACTATTAATGATGAATTTTTTGACGAGGACTTCTTCGCCTACCGCGAGGACGCCGACGTCGCGTGGCGCGGCCGGCTGTTCGGCTGGCGTGCGATGCACGTCCCGGAAGCGATCGCGTATCACGTCCGCGCGGTCACGCCGGAACGGCGGCGCACTCTGCCGCCGCTCATCAACATGCACTCGGTGAAGAATCGATTTCTTTTGCGGCTGAAAAACGAGGGCCTCTATCTCGCGATTCGCAACGCGCCCTTCGAGCTCACGCGCGACGCGATGGTCATCGGCGCGGCGCTGACGATCGAGCGCAGCTCGCTGCCGGCCCTCGCCTGGCTCTGGCGCAACCGCGGCCGCATCCTCGAAAAGCGCCGGGCAATTCAGCGGAGGCGGCGCGTCAGCGATCGCGAGCTCGCGAAGTGGTTCCGATGAACATCGGCATCCTCGGCACACGCGGCGTGCCGCCACTCTACGGCGGATTCGAGACGTTCGCCGCCGAGCTCGGAATGCGGCTGGTCGCGCGCGGACATCGCGTTGCGGTCTATTGCCGGTCGAGGCAGGATGGCCTGCCGCCTACATGGAACGGCATCGAGCGCATCGTGCTGCCGGCGATCCGCCACAAATACTTCGAGACGGTCAGCCACGCGCTTCTCTCCGCGCTCGATGCGATGCGCCGCGATTTCGACGTCGTGCTCGTCTGCAATGCGGCGAATGCGTTCGTTCTGCCGCTGCTTCGTGCCGCCCGCATGCCGGCGGCGATCAACGTCGACGGCATCGAGCGCCTCCGCCGCAAGTGGAACGTCCTCGGTCGCGCCGTCTACTTTGCAGGCGAATCGATGTCCGTTGTCTTCGCGAATCGCGTGGTAGCCGATGCCGGAGTCATCGCCGATTACTATCGATCGCGATTCGCCGCCGATCCGGTTGTCATTCCGTACGGGGCCGGCTTTCCCGACGAGCGCGACTCGGATGTTCTCTCGCGCCTCGGTCTGAAAACGCGCGACTACATCCTGTACGTCAGCCGCTTCGAGCCGGAAAACAATCCGCTCGAAGTCGTCCGGGCTTACGAGAGGACAGCGACCCACCCGCCACCCGCCACCCGCCGCTCGCCCCTGGTCATGGTCGGCTCGGGCCTCTACGCGAAAGACCTCGTCGCCGAGCTGATGAAGCATCGAAGCGACAAGATTCTTTTTCCCGGCGCGATCTACGGCGCCGACTACCGCACCCTTCAGCGCAACGCTCTGCTCTACATTCAGGCGACCGAGGTTGGCGGAACGCACCCGGCGCTGATCGAAGCGATGGCCTCGGGCGGCGCGGTGCTCGCGCACGACACGCCGGAGAACCGGGAAGTTGGAGGCGACGCCGTTCGTTACTTCGATCTCCGTCCGGTCGAGACGCTTTCAGGCATGATTCGCGAATGCCTGCGCAATCCACTCGAAATGGAGCAGATGCGCGAGCGAGCGCGCAGACGCACCGCGGAGCGGTATCGATGGGACGAAGTGACGAGCGCCTACGAAAAGCTCTTTGCCGGGCTCACCCGCTAGACGCTTCGAAGTTGAGTTCCGTATATCGCAAAGGCAGTCTTTTGAGCTACATTCACGGCGTAAAGATCGATGCTTAAGCACAAGTGGCGGCTGATCGCCCGGGTGGTCTATGTCACCGACCTGGCTCTGACGTCACTCGCGTTCTTCGCGGCGTTTTTTCTCCGCGATCTCGTGCTGCCCATCCTCGCGCCCGACCACTTTCCGACCGGGCTCTTTCCGCTTCGCGATTACCTGAAGATCTATCCGGTGGTTCTGATCATCTGGTCGGCGCTGCTCTTCAGCTATCACAGCTATCACAGTCACCGGACGATTCCGCTGCGGAAGGAGATGCTGACCGTCTTCCGCGTGGTCATCGTCGGCAACGTTTTGCTGGCGACGCTCGCGTATCTGCTGCCGCTGCGACAGCTCTCGCGCGCGTGGTTCGTGCTGTTCGGCCTTCTCTCCGCGCTGCTGCTGGTCCTCGAAAAAATCTCGCTGCGGCTCATCGCACGCTACGTCCGTGCGAAGGGTCTCAACTACCGGACCGTTCTGATCGTCGGCACGGGCCGCCGCGCAATCGAAGTCGCCAGTCTCGTCGAAGAGCACAAATACTGGGGCTACAAGATCCTCGGCTTCGTCTCCGACGGCCATCGGCTGCCGAACGCCTGGGCGCGCTTTCGCGTTTACGGCACCGTTCCGGAGATCCGCACGCTGCTCGAGGACGGCGAGTTCCCCGAGGTGGTCGACGAGATCGTGTTCGCGGTGACGCGGAAGAAGCTCGACGAGATGAAGCAGATCTTTCTGCTTTGCGAGGAGCTCGGCATCCGCGCGCGCGTGGCGATGAACTTCTTCCAGAACCGTCTCGCGCGGATCGAGGTCGAAGAGCTCGAAGGGATCCCGTTCCTCACGTTCACGACGACGCCGTCGAACGAGACGCAGCTCGCGGCGAAGCGCCTGCTCGACATCGCCATCTCGCTCCTGCTGCTCGCGCTGTCGCTGCCGGTGATCACCATCGCAGCGATCGCCATCAAGCTGACGTCGCCGGGCTCGGTTCTCTTCAAACAGGTGCGGATCGGTCTCAACGGCCGCACATTCACGCTCTACAAGTTCCGGACGATGATCGCCGACGCTCACGAGCGGCTGGCCGAGGTGAGTCATCTGAACGAGATGAGCGGGCCGGTGTTCAAGTCGAAGGCCGATCCGCGGATCACGAGCGTCGGCCGCGTGCTTCGCAGGTTCTCGCTCGACGAGCTGCCGCAGCTGTGGAATGTGCTGAAGGGCGACATGAGCCTCGTCGGCCCGCGTCCTCCGATTCCGGAGGAAGTGCGCTCGTATCACCGCTGGCAGCGCCGGCGTCTGTCGATGAAGCCCGGCCTCACATGCCTCTGGCAGGTCAACGGCCGCAACAAGATCGATTTCGATCACTGGATGCAGCTCGATCTGCAGTACATCGACAACTGGTCGCCGTCGCTCGACATCAAGATCCTGCTGCGGACGATTCCCGCGGTGCTGCTGGGACGCGGCGCGTCGTAGTTCCTTCCGTTTATCCCGAGCGCAGCGAGGGATCTCCGGTGCAGCCGCCGTTGACCGTTACACCCACTTCAAGTGAGTGTCTCTTCGGCCACCGGTCAACGGTCAACGATCAACGTCCACCGTCGGCCGTTCGCCGTTACACTCATTTCAAGTGAGCGTTTCTTCGGCCAACGGTCAACGGCCAACGATCAACGCCCGGCGCATCGCCGCGTTCATCGCCCTGTTCGCGATCGTCGCGTTGAGGATCGAGCCGCAGCTTCTGCGGCTGCCCTTCATCGACCGGACGAAATTCGATCGCGAGCTCGCAGAGATGGCCGACGGGCAGTGGTGGCAATACCCGCGCTTTCTCGAGGGCGTTCGCGAGCACACGAAGCCGGGCGAGAAGATCGCGATCATGGTCCCGCCCAACAAGTGGGATGAGGGCTATTCGTACGCCTACTACCGCGGGAGCTACTTCCTGTCCGGCCGCGAAGTCCTCCCGGTGATCACCGAGGACGATCGAGTGCATCTCGAGAATCTGCGCGGCGCCGATGCGATCGCCGCGTGGCACATGCGCGGACGTCCGCGCGGAGCGCGCGTAGTGTGGGAAGGCGAGGGAGGGCTGCTGCTGCAGCACTGAGATGCTGGCGGTCGTCGTCGCGATCCTCTCGATGACCGTGATCGGCCTGCCGATCGCGCTCGCGCTCGATCGCACGCTTCGCGGCCCGCAGCTCATCGGCCTCGCGTTTTTGTACGGCAGCGGATGGATCTGGATCGATCTTCTGATCGTGCCGCACTGGTCTATAGTATTGGTTGCTATAGTTGGCCTGCTGCCTCTCCTGCTGTTTCTGCGGAGGACTCAGGACTCCGGACCGAGGACGCAGGACGCGGTTCGCCCGCACTGGCTCGATATCCCGACGGCCGTTTCGGTGATCGGCTTCGGCTTCTTCGCCACCGGCGCCGCGCTGTGGGAATGGGATTTCTGGGCGATCTGGGGCATGAAGGCGCGCGTCTTTCTCGATCACGGCGGCATCGACTGGCGATTTCTCGGGAGCCATTGGAACGCGTACGTGCATCCCGACTATCCGCTGCTCGTTCCGTTCAACTTCGATTTCGCCGCGATGTTGAACGGCGCGTGGAGCGATCGATGGCTCGGGCTGATGTCGGTCGCGTGGGCCGTCGCGCTGCTCCTGATCGTGCGCGATCTCGCCGCGCGCGAATCGGCTGCGATCGCCGCGGCGCTCGTCACGCTAACGGTGACGGGCCTCGCGGCATCGCGCTATCCCGGTTTGGCGGAGGGGCCGCTGATCGCGTTCGGCTCGGCAGCGGTGTTGTTTCTCCGTCGCGCGACACTCTTCGACGACAACGCCGCCTGGCGCCACGGCGCCGTCCTCCTCGGCCTCGCGACGAATGTGAAGAATGAAGGCCTCGCACTCTTCGTCGCGATTCTCATCGCGCTCGTGATCGTGCGCCGGCGCGATGTGCTGCGCCTGTGGCCTGCGGCCGTCCTCGCCGCTCCGTGGTTGATTCTGCGGACCACGCACGACCTGCAGACCGATATCGTCGGCGGCGGTTTCCATCGCGCGCTCGCCCGGCTGCCGCAGGCCGGCCAGATTCTGATGTTTCTCGCGCGGCGGCTTTACGAGCCGTGGTTCTGGATCGCGCTGCTCGCCGGGCTCGTGATTCTGCCGGGCGTCATCGTATGGCGCGAGCGGTTCGTCCTGATCGTGACCGCGGTCCAGCTCGCGTTTTATACGGGATCGTACTTCGCGACGCCGCACGAGGTGGCGTGGCACGTCATGACCTCGTGGTCGCGGCTCACGGATCAGATCGCGATCCCGATCACGTTCGTCGTTTTCCTGGCGCTTGCGAACTACGCCGCCCCGAGACGCACTGTGTAGGGCACGGCTGCGCCGTGCCGAACCCCGGTGCGTGCCCTACGCGCGGATGTGGTGAATAATTCGCGGCGTGCCGAAGCTCGACGCAACGTCCGACGAATTCCGCGCCGCCGGACATCGCCTCATCGACTGGATCGCCGACTACCTCGACGGCGTCGATCGCTACGACGTGCTCTCGCGCGTGAGGCCCGGCGAGGTCGCCGCGCAATTTCCGGCGAAGCCCAGCGAGAAAGGACGAGCGTACGACGATCTGATTCGCGATTTCGAATCGAAGATCGTCCCCGGCATCACGCACTGGAATCATCCCGCGTTCTTCGCGTACTTCTCGATCACCGGCTCGCAGGCCGGGATCCTTGCCGAGCTGCTGACTGCTGCGATCAACGCGAACGGCATGTTGTGGAAGACATCGCCGTCGCTGACCGAGCTCGAAAGCGTCACGCTCGAGTGGCTGCGCCGGTCGCTCGGGCTTCCGGAAGGACTCTTCGGCATCATCAACGACACCGCATCGATCAACTCCTTCCTCGCCCTCGCCGCCGCTCGCGAAAACCTCGGCCTCGACATCCGCGGCAAGGGGATGACGGGCCGCGATCTCCCGCCGCTGAAGGTCTACTGCTCCGATCAGGCGCATTCGTCGATCGAGAAGGGCGCGCTCGCGCTCGGATTCGGCGCGAGCGGCGTGGAGAAAATCGAAAGCGACGACGCGTTTCGCATGCGGGTCGACGCGCTCGAGGCGGCAATCGGGCGCGATCGCGCCGCCGGCACGCTCCCGTGCGCGATCTCGGCGACGCTCGGCACCACGTCGACGGCTTCGGTCGATCCTCTGCCGCAGATCGCCGCGATCGCGCGCCGCGAAAAGATCTGGCTGCACGTCGACGCCGCGTACGCGGGATCGGCGACGATCGAGCCGTCGCTGCGATGGCTGTGGAACGGAATCGAGGGCGCGGACTCGATCGTCGTCAATCCGCACAAGTGGCTCTTTACGCCGATCGACTGCAGCGTGCTCTACACGCGCAAACCCGACGTCCTCCGGCAAACGTTCTCGCTCGTGCCCGAATATTTGAAGACGACCGACAGCGCCGAAGTGAATTACATGGATTACGGTCTGCAGCTCGGGCGTCGATTTCGCGCGCTGAAGCTATGGTTCATCATGGAACACTACGGGCTCGAGCGGTTGCGCGCGGTGATTCGCGATCACGTCACCTTCGCGCAGCGGCTCGCGGCCGAGCTGCAGACCCGCGGCGACATCGAGCTGCTCGCCCCGCAAATGTTCAGCGTCGTTGTCTTTCGCAAGAAGCAGGGGGACGAAGCGACGCAGGCGCTGCTCGATCGCATGAACGCCTCGGGCCGCCTTTTCGTCTCGCACACGCGGCTCAAAGGCAAGCTCGGCATCCGGGTTGCCATCGGAAACGGCGCGACGCAATGGGAGCACGTTGCGCGCATTCTGGAGTTCGTGTGATCGATCTCAGCCCGCGTTACGCGAGAGCGGTTGACGCCGTTGGTGAGCTTCTGGTGAGGCTCCGCATCGAATGGGCCTTCGTTGGAGGGGTCGCGCGCGCCGCGTGGCTAGGCGGCGCCGTGGACGGCGGCTCGATCGACGTCGTTGCGCTGATGAAGCCGGAGCAGAAGAATCAAGTGGCGATGATGGCCTCGAACCGCGGATTTCGCGTCGATCGCGACGAGATCGAGCAGAGCGAGGAGCTCGATCTCGTCCCGCTGCATTT
>DATIZY010000123.1:0-11989 GCA_035516895.1 Thermoanaerobaculia bacterium
CCCTCGCTGCGCTCGGGATAAACTGAAAAAATGTCGGTTCGCGTTCGATTCGCGCCGTCGCCGACCGGTCACCTGCACGTCGGCGGTGCGCGTACGGCGATCTTCAACTGGCTCTTCGCGCGGCATCACCGCGGCACGTTCGTTTTGCGCATCGAGGACACGGACGTCGCGCGCTCCACGCGCGAATCGGAAGCGATGGTGCTCGAGGACCTTCGCTGGCTCGGCTTGCAATGGGACGAAGGACCGTTCCGACAGTCGGAGCGGACCGAGCTCTATCACGCCGTCGCGCGCGAGCTGTTAGGCCGCGGCATTGCCTATCGCTGCTATTGCACCGAGGAGGAGCTCGAAGCGAAGCGGAAGCAGGCGGAGAGGGAGAACCGCCCGCCGCACTACGATCTGAAGTGCTGGTACAACCGCCGCGACGACGACGCCCCGCACGCGATCCGCTTCCACGTTCCCGACGACGGCGACGTCACGATCCGCGATCTCATCCGCGGTGACGTCACGTGGCGCCGCGAATCCCTCGGCGACTTCATTCTGGTCCGCACGGACGGCCTGCCCACGTACAACTTCTCGGTCGTGGTCGACGACCACGACATGCGCATCACGCACGTGATTCGCGCGCAGGAACATCTGACCAACACGCACCGGCAGGTGCTGCTGTATCGCGCGATGCAGTGGGACGTGCCGCAGTTCGCGCACGTGTCGCTGATCCTCGCGCCCGATCGCACGAAGCTGTCGAAGCGGCACGGCGCAACGTCGGTCGCGCAGTTCAAGGAGAGCGGCTACCTGCCCGACGCGATGGTGAACTATCTCGCGCTGTTAGGCTGGTCGACGCCCGACGGCCGGGAGATCTTCAGTCGCGAGTACGCGGTCGAGCATTTCGCGTTCGATCGCGTGAATCCCGCCGACGCGGTGTTCGATTCGCAGAAGCTCGACTGGGTGAACGGCCAGTACATTCACGCGATGACCGCGGAAGAGCTGCGGCCGCTCGTCGCGAGCTTCTTCGATGCTGCGTGGTTGCCGGAAGGCATCGATGTCGTGAAGGCGAGCGTGCACCGGCTGACCGAGTTTCGCGAAGCGCTTCGCTTCGTCACCGATTACACGCCGCCCGCGGACATCGACCGCTCGTTCGCCGAGGCGGTCGCGAGCGACATCCGCCAACACGGCGCCGAAGATGTGAAGGCGATGACCGAGCGGCTGAAGACGGCGACCGGCCTCAAAGGCAAAGCGCTTTTCCATCCGCTGCGGTTGATGCTCACCGGAATGGAGTCGGGCCCCGAGCTCGTGCGCGCGATTCCGCTGATTCAGCACGCGAGCAAGGTCGACCCGCACGTGCTCTCGCCGCTGGAGCGCGCCCTGCGATGTATCCGCTGATCCGGGCGCTGCTGTTTCATCTCGATGCCGAGTCCGCGCACGAGTTCACGATCGCGCAGATGCGGCGGTTGCAGCAGATCCCGATCGTGCTGTCGCTGATCGAAAAAATTTGCGAGCGGCGAGCGGCGGGCGGCGAGCGAGTGTTGTTCGGCCGAACCTTCCGGAATCCGATCGGCATCGCGGCCGGCTTCGACAAAAACGCGCTGCTCATGCCGTTCCTCGCGGCGCTCGGGTTCGGCTTTCTCGAAGTGGGTACCGTCACGCTCCACGCGCAGCCGGGCAATCCGAAGCCGCGGATGTTTCGCGATCCGGAGCGCCGGGCGATCATCAATCGGCTCGGCTTCAACAACGACGGCGCGGATGCAGTCGCGGCGCGGCTGCAGCGCTACGTCCGGCGCGTGCCATTGTTCGTGAACATCGGAAAGAATCGCGACGTGCCGCTCGATGCCGCGCCGGATGCGTACGCCGCGTGCGCGGAGAAGCTCGCGAGATTCGCGGACGTCGTGGTCATCAACGTTTCTTCGCCGAACACGCCGGGGCTGCGCGACCTGCAGCGGCCCGAGCATCTGGAGCGGGTCATCGCTGCCGTTGGAAAGCCGAAGCCGCTTCTCGTGAAGATCGCGCCCGACGTTGATGACGCCCAGCTCGCCGAGGTCTGCGACGTGTGCCGTCGTCGAGCCGACGGCATGGTATGCACGAACACGACGATCACGCCGGAGGGAGGCCTTTCCGGCAAGCCGCTCTTCGAGCGATCGACCGAGGTGCTGCGGAAGGTGAGGGAGCGCGTCGGGGCGGGGTTCCCGCTCGTGGGAGTCGGCGGCGTTTTCACGGCCGATGATGCGCGGGGAAAGCTCGCTGCGGGCGCGGACCTCGTGCAGGTGTACACGGGATTTGTTTATGAGGGACCTTTCCTGCCGTCGCGACTTGCGCGGCAGCTCCGAACGATGAACGATGAGCGATGAGCGATGAATCTTCCTGACGCCGTTCGTCGTTCATCGGTCCGCGATCTTCGCTCGACATGATCATCTTCGGCATGAATCCGGTCCTCGAGGCCATCCGCTCGCATCCCGATCGGATCCACTACGTCGCGGTCGCGAAGGGCGCGCATACGAACCGCGTCTTCGATGCTGCGAAAAAGGCGGGCGTTCCGGTGCGCATTCTGCCGTCCGAACAGATCGACCGTCTCGCCCGCGGCGTGCACAACGGCGTCATCGCCGATGTGTCGGAATCGACGTATGCGGACTTCGACGAGGTCCTTGCTCGCGCGGAGACGAATTTCATTTTGATTCTCGACGGCATCACCGACCCGCGGAACTTCGGAGCGATTCTCCGCGTGGCGGATGGATTCGGTGCGAACCTCGTGGTGATCCCCGAGCACGACAGCGTCGGCCTGACGCCGGCGGCGGTGAAGGCGTCGGCAGGCGCGTCGGAGTGGGTGCCGGTGGCCCAGGTGACGAACCTCGCGCGAACGATCGAGGAGCTCAAGAAGCGGGAGTATTGGGTGTATGGGGCCGCGCCGGGCGGCGATCCGCCGCCGGCAATCGATTTTTCGGGAAAAGTTGCGCTCGTGCTCGGCAGCGAAGGGAAAGGGATCCGCCGGAACGTGCTCGAGCATTGCGATCGCATCGTCACCATTCCCATGTCGGGACGCGTGGAATCGTTCAATGTGGCGACCGCGGCGGCTGTGATTTGTTACGAGGTGCAGAGGCAGCGCAGTTCGGAATAGGGGCTGCTTGCACCTCGTTTGGCACTTCTGCTATAACCCGCAACTCCTCGGCCGCGCCGTCGAAACTCGTTCTCTGTTCGTCCGTTTGCGGCTCATCGTGTCTTTGAAAAATTAACGTTCAAACGCTTCCGAGCGCGGCGAGAAATCAGCGAAGGCGCAGCGGCGACGTTCTTTGCGGCGCGGCAGTTGACTCCTCGCTTCGCTCGGAGTTGATTGATTTTGCTGGCATAGCTCAGTTGGTAGAGCAGCTGATTTGTAATCAGCAGGTCGCCGGTTCGAGTCCGGCCGCCAGCTCCAAACTTGAAGGACTTAGGACTCAGGACTTAGGACTCAGTCCCGTCCAGCCGATCCGAAAGCGAAAGGGTGGCGGGACTGAGTCCTGAGTCCCAAGTCCTGAGTCCTAAGTGAGGAGAGATGGCTGAGCGGTCAAAAGCAGCAGACTGTAAATCTGCCGGGCCTTGCCCTACGGAGGTTCGAATCCTCCTCTCTCCACCATGTCAGATGTCAGGCCTCGGGCATCAGGCCTCAGCAACGGAGACCTGAGGCCCGACGCCTGACTGAACGGGCGGGAGTAACTCAGGGGTAGAGTCACAGCCTTCCAAGCTGTTGGTCGCGGGTTCGAATCCCGTCTCCCGCTCCAAGAACTGCGCGGCTAACGCCGCGCGTTGTCAGTTGTCAGTGATCGTCCGGCGGGCGGATTGATCAATGACAGCTGAGAACTTTTTGCCCTCGTAGCTCAGGGGTAGAGCACGTCCTTGGTAAGGACGGGGTCACGAGTTCAAATCTCGTCGAGGGCTCCAGGGAAAAGAGAGGCATCAGGTGTCAGGCCTCCGGGAGAGCGGATCTTCCGAGGACGCCTGAGACCTGAGGGCCTGGAGAAAAAACAATGGCGCGACAGGGAAGAGAAATCATCACGCTGCAGTGCACCGAATGCAAACGTCGGAACTATTCGACGACCAAGAACAGGAAGACGATGACGGAGAAGCTGGAGCTGAAGAAGTTCTGCCGTCACGATCGCAAGCACACGATTCATCGGGAAGTGAAATGACCGCGTAGCGTCATTTTGATCGTGAGGCCGAGGAGCGGGCCGAAGGATCTCATGGCGCAAGGGAATAACTCGACAAACCCATGCTTTCTCAGCCTTTTGCGGCGCATTCAGGCCAATAGCTCAATTGGCAGAGCAGCGGTCTCCAAAACCGCAGGTTGGGGGTTCGAGTCCCTCTTGGCCTGCCACGGGATAACCAAATGGAACAGACAGCAATGATCAGCAAGCCCAAAGAATGGGTGACCGCCCTCCGCGAGGGTTGGAAAGAAGTCATCGCGGAGATGAAGAAGGTCACGTGGCCCGGCGGCAACGAGGTCCTCTCGACCACGATCGTCGTTCTCATCGCCACGGTCGTCTTCGCCGTCTACCTCTGGGGCTGCGACGTGGTCTTTTACAGAGCTATCGACTTCCTCTTCAGCAAGTTTGGAGCAAGCGTCTCGTCATGACCGAAGTCGCACAGAGCCAGAAGCAGTGGTACATCGTCCACACCTACTCCGGCTTCGAGGAGCGGGTGAAGGAGAACCTCCAGCAGCGCATCGACGCCCTCGGCATGCGCGAAAAATTCGGCGAGATCAAGATCCCGACCGAAACGCTGGTGGAGATGAAGTCGGGCAAGAAGCGCGAAGTGCAGCGCAAGTTCTTCCCCGGCTACATCCTCGTCGAAATGGAGATGTCCGACGACGCCTGGCATCTGGTCAAGAACACGCCGAAGGTCACCGGCTTCGTCGGCACAGGCAAGAAGCCGACGCCGCTGACGCAGGATGAAGTCGAACAGATCCTGACGCAGGTCGTGACGACCAAAGAGAAGCCGAAGCCGAAGCACGTTTACGAACACGGCGAGCACGTTCGCATCATCGACGGGCCGTTTACCAACTTCACGGGCGTTGTCGAAGAGGTCAACCTCGATCGCAGCACGCTGAAGGTGATGGTCACGATCTTCGGACGATCGACGCCCGTGGAGCTCGATTTTCTGCAGGTCAATCGATATGACGCTACGGAGGAGCAGGCCGCGGCGCCCAAACGATGAATTTCGAATTTCGAATTTCGAATTAAGAATGAAGAATCCGGTGCGTCCGGCGCTTTCTTAATTCTTCATTCGAAATTCGAAATTCGAAATTCAAAGAGAAAACGATGGCAAAGAAAGTCACAGGATTCATCAAGCTGCAAATCCCCGCCGGCCAGGCCACGCCCGCGCCGCCCGTGGGCCCCGCGCTCGGCCAGCACGGCGTGAACATCATGGAGTTCTGCAAATCGTTCAACGCGAAGACGCAGGGCCAGCAGGGACTCATCATTCCAGTGGTGATCACGGTCTACTCCGACCGCTCCTTCACGTTCGTGACCAAGACGCCGCCCGCCGCCGTGCTTCTGCTTCGCGCCGCCGGACTGCAGAAGGGCTCCGGCGTCCCGAACAAGAACAAGGTCGGCAAGGTCACGAAGAAGCAGGTCGAGGAAATCGCCAAGACCAAGATGCCGGATCTCAACGCCGCGTCATTGGACGCGGCCATCAAGACTGTCGAAGGAACTGCTCGATCCATGGGGATCGAGGTCGTTTAACGAAGAAATGGAGCACCGGCTTCAGCCGGTCATTGAAGAGAAATGGAGCACCGGCTTTAGCCGGTCATTGAAGCCGGCGCTCCACAAAAGAAGTAGGAGGCGGGCGACCGCCGCTAGCACTACGGAGGAAACTGATGGCCCAACACGGCAAGAAGTATCGTGCGTCGGCCGGGAAGGTCGAGAAGCGGCCGTATCAGCTGGATGAGGCGATGCGACTCCTCAAGGAGATCGCCTACGCCAAATTCAACGAGACGGTCGAGCTCTCGATGCTCCTCGGCGTCGATCCGAAGCATGCCGATCAGATGGTCCGCGGTACGACCGTGCTCCCGCACGGAACCGGACAATCGAAGCGCGTGCTCGTCATCGCGGCCGGCGAAAAACAGAAGGAAGCGCAGGACGCAGGCGCGGACTTCGTCGGCGGCGACGACATGGTCGCCAAAATCAACGAAGGCTGGACCGACTTCGACGCGGTCATCGCCACGCCCGACATGATGCGTTCCGTCGGCAAGCTCGGCAAAGTGCTCGGTCCCCGCGGACTGATGCCGAATCCGAAGACCGGCACGGTGACGTTCGACGTCGCGAAGGCGCTTCAGGAGATCAAGGCCGGCAAGGTCGAGTTCCGCGTCGACAAGACGTCGATCATTCACGTTCCCGTCGGCAAGATCCAGTTCACCGCCGATCAGCTCCGCGACAACGCCTCCGCGATCATCAACGCGGTGAAGAAGGCGAAGCCCGCGGCGGCGAAAGGGAAGTACGTCAAGAGCATGTACGTGTCCTCGACGATGAGCCCGTCGATCGCGCTCGACACCGCGATCGCCGAAGTGAAAGCGGAGAGGGAGTGAGATGAAGACACGCGAACAGAAGTCTCAGGAAATCGCGGAGCTCACCGAGGAGATCGGGAAGGCGTCGAATGCGTTTCTGATCGATTTCAAAGGCATCACCGTTCCGCAGGTCACCGAGCTGCGCAAGCAGGTCCGCGACACGAAGTCGGGTTACGTCGTGGTGAAGAACACGCTCGCGCTGATCGCGCTCAAAGACTCGCCGATCGTGCAGATGCGCAAGCAGTTCACCGGGCCGACGGCCATCGCCTTCAACGCGAGCGATGCCGTGGTGCTGGCGAAAGCGCTGACGAAATTTGCGAAGGACGTTCCGGCCGTGCAGTTCAAGGGCGCGATGCTCAACGGACAGGTCGTCCCCGCCGAGCAGATCCAGACGATCGCGAATCTGCCGTCGCGCGAGGAGCTCGTTTCGAAACTGCTCTTCATTCTGCAGTCGCCGATGCGCGGACTCGCGACGGTGCTGCAGGCCAACATCCGCAACCTTGCTGTGGTCATCGATCAGATTGGAAAACAGAAAACCGATGGAGCCCCGGCTTCAGCCGGGACCACAACCGGCTAAAGCCGGTGCTCCACAGAAAAACCTGCGATTAACTTTTGGAGGAAGAGATGGCGATTTCAACGGAAGATTTTGTGAAGCAGATCGAGTCGATGTCGGTGCTCGACCTGGCCAATCTGGTCAAGGCGCTCGAGGACCGCTTCGGCGTCTCGGCAGCGGCCGCGGCGATGCCGATGGCCATGGCGGGTGCAGGCGCTGCCGCAGCCG
This sequence comes from Thermoanaerobaculia bacterium, assembly GCA_035516895.1. Classification (GTDB taxonomy): domain Bacteria; phylum Acidobacteriota; class Thermoanaerobaculia; order Gp7-AA8; family Gp7-AA8; genus Gp7-AA10. Next base: position 7,305 of record DATIZY010000123.1, read on the forward strand.
CGGCGCCGGCGGAAGAGAAGACCGAGTTCACGGTCGTTCTTCAGGAAGTCGGCGACAAGAAGATCAACGTGATCAAGGCCGTCCGCGAGGTCACCAGCCTCGGCCTGAAGGAAGCGAAGGACCTCGTCGAGGGCGCTCCGCAGACCGTGAAGGAAGGCGTCTCGAAGGACGAAGCCGAAAAGATCAAGAAGGTCTTCGAGGAAGCGGGCGCGAAGGTCACGGTTCGCTAGTCCTGAGCGCGAAGCGCGAAGGAGCCCCCTCGCAAGCGCGCGGGGGGTCCTTCGCTTCGCTCAGGACCAGGCGCAAACCCGGACGGGAACGCAAAAACGCTTCGCTCAGGACCAGGCGCAAACCCGGACGGGAATGCAAAAGCGTTTCAAACGTTAGACAGATGCAGAGTCGGGAGAGGGGGGAGCGGCCTCTCCACATCGACTCACACCCCTAGCAAGTCACCCGGCGCGCTGCCTCGCGACGGGCCCTGCCGAAATTTTCTCGCTGAGGGCGAACACATCGCGCGAACACAGTTGTCGGTTCTAAGTTGCCGGTTGTCAGGAGACGTGTGTCTTCTGTCAGCCGTTTTTCGTCTGACAACTGACAACCGACAACGCGCGCGAAGCGCGCCTTCGAAGGAGTGAATTGATGAACGGAGCGATGCCCAAACAGGAGCCGGTCCGCCACGACTTCTCCAAGATCCGGAGCTACATGGCGCTGCCCAACCTCATCGACGTGCAGCGCAAGTCGTACGAGCGCTTCCTGCAGATGAACCTTCTGCCGGAAGAGCGCGAAGACACCGGCCTGCAGTCGGTCTTCACGAGCGTGTTCCCGTTCTCCGATTTCCGTGAGACGTGCTCGCTCGACTTCGTGAAGTTCTCGATCGGCAACTGGGAGTGCAAGTGCGGCCAGCTCAAAGGCCTCGAGCATTTGCGCATGACCTGCGCGAACTGCGGATCGAAGATCATCACCGACCATCCGCACGAAGAGACCGTCAGCTGCCAGAAGTGCGGCGTGATCAACAAGAATCGCGTCGAGATCTGCGACATCTGCGGCAACCCCGTCGACCTGCAGATGAAGTACTCGGTCGAAGAGTGCCAGGAGCGCGGCATGTCCTACAGCGTGCCGCTGAAAGTCACGTTCCGCCTCTTCGTCTACGACAAGGACCCCGACACCGGCGTCAAGCACATGCGCGACGCGAAAGAAGAGGAAGTGTTCTTCGGCGACATTCCTCTGATGACCGACAACGGCACGTTCATCATCAACGGCACCGAGCGTGTCATCGTCTCGCAGCTCCACCGTTCGCCCGGCGTCTTCTTCACCAAGGAGTCGGCGCACACGTTCCTCGCCAAGATCATCCCGTACCGCGGATCGTGGGTGGAGTTCGAGTACGACCAGAAGAACATCCTCTACGTCCGCATCGACCGCAAGCGCAAGTTCCTCGGCTCGGTCTTCCTCCGGGCCCTCGGCCTGACAACGGACGAAGAGATCCTTCGCCAGTTCTACACGCCGATCAAAGCGAAGATCACGAAGAGCGGCGAGAACGTCGAGCTCTCGTTCGACAAGCGCGTACTCGATCAGGAAGAGGCCAAAGAGCGCCACTCGATCCGCGGCCGCCGCACGGTCCGCACCGTGTTTGCCGGGATCAAGCTCGATCAGAAGATGGCCGACGCGCTCACGAAGAACAATGAGGCGTCCGCGAAGGTCGACTTCGCCGCGATGGACAAGGCGGTCTTCCTCGGCGACGTCGTCGACTTCGCCACCGGTGAGGTCCTCTTCGAAGCGGGCGAGTCGCTGCCGGCCGACTGGGCCGATACCCTCCGCGAACACGACATCGCCGAAGTCGACGTCATCTTCCCGGAGTGGGACCTCGTCTCCGACATCCTGCTGAACACCGTCCGCAAGGACACATCGAAGTCCTTCGAGCAGGCGATCATCGAGATCTACCGCCGCATGCGCCCGGGCGATCCTCCGACGCTCGAGTCGGCGAAGGCGCTGTTCGAAGGCATGTTCTTCGACGCGCGCAAGTACGACTTCTCGCGCGTGGGCCGCTTCAAATTCAACATCAAGCTCGACCTGCAGTCGCCCGTGACGCAGAAGACGATGTCCGCCGAAGACTTCTTCGTGGTCATCAACTATCTGCTGCGCCTGCGCAAGGACGTCGGCCGCGTCGATGACATCGACAACCTCGGCAATCGCCGCGTGCGAGCGGTGGGCGAGCTGCTCGAGAATCAGTTCCGCATCGGTTTGGTGCGCATGGAGCGCGCGATCAAAGAGAAGATGTCGGTGCATCAGGACATCGACTCCGCGATGCCGCACGACCTCATCAACTCCAAGCCGGTCATCGCCGCGATCAAGGAGTTCTTCGGCTCGTCGCAGCTCTCGCAGTTCATGGACCAGACGAATCCGCTGTCCGAAGTCACGCACAAGCGCCGCCTGTCGGCCCTCGGGCCAGGCGGACTGTCGCGCGAGCGCGCCGGATTCGAAGTCCGCGACGTTCACCCGACGCACTACGGCCGCATCTGCCCGATCGAGACGCCGGAAGGCCCGAACATCGGACTCATCTCGTCGCTCGCGTGCTACGCGCGCATCAACGAATACGGCTTCATCGAGTCGCCGTACAAGAAAGTCGAAGGGGGACGCGTCCTCGATCACTACCGCATCGTGAAGGTCGGTGACTCGAGCTTCACCCTCGGTCAGGTCGTCGAGAAGCGCGACCTGCAGAAAGAAAACACCCGCATCGCGAAGGAGAACACCGGCAAGAACCGCAAGGCGATGCTGCAGCTCTCCGAAGCGGAGCCGTACGCGTTCTACCTCTCCGCGTGGGATGAAGAGCGCTACACGATCGCGCAGGCGAACGTCGTCATCGACGAAGAGGGCAACCTCGTTCACGATCGCGTCATCGCCCGCCAGGCCGGCGAGTTCGTCTCCATCGAGCGAGAGAAGGTCGACTTCATCGACGTCTCGCCGAAGCAGCTCGTCTCCGTCGCCGCGTCGCTCGTTCCGTTCCTCGAGAACGACGACGCGAACCGCGCGCTCATGGGCGCGAACATGCAGCGTCAGTCCGTTCCTCTGCTGCGCACCGACTCGCCGCTCGTCGGCACGGGCATGGAGAACATCGTGGCCCGCGACTCCGGCGCGGTGATCCTCTGCAAGCGCGGCGGCGTGGTCGACCTCGTCGACTCGAACCGCATCATCGTTCGCGTCGAAGCGGAAGATCAGGAGACCGGCGAGACGAAGGAATTCGGCGCCGACATCTATCAGCTCATCAAGTTCAAGCGTTCGAACCAGAACACCTGCATCACGCAGAAGCCGGTCGTTCGCGAAGGACAGCGCGTCCGCAAGGGCCAGGTCCTCGCCGACGGCCCCTGCACCGACGCGGGCGAGCTCGCGCTCGGACGCAACATCCTCGTGGCCTTCATGCCGTGGCGCGGCACCAACTTCGAAGACGCGATCCTCGTCTCGGAAAAGCTGGTGAAAGAGGACTACTACACCTCGATCCACATCGAGGAATTCGAGATCGAAGCGCGCGACACCAAGCTCGGTCCCGAAGAAATCACGCGCGACATTCCGAACGTCAGCGAGTCCGCTCTTCGCGACCTCGACGAGTCGGGCATCGTGCGCATCGGCGCCACGGTCAAGCAGGGCGACATCCTCGTGGGCAAAGTCACGCCGAAGGGCGAGACCCAGCTCACGCCGGAAGAGAAGCTGCTCCGCGCGATCTTCGGCGAGAAGGCCGGCGACGTCCGCGACGCATCGCTCAAGACGCCTCCGGGCATCGAAGGCACCGTCGTCGACGTGAAGATCTTCTCGCGCAAGGGCGTCGAGAAGGATCTGCGGGCCAAAGCGATCGAAGACTCGCAGGTCGAGCAGATGAACCGCAACATCCAGGACGAGATCCGCATCATCACCGACGCGCGCAACAAGCGCATCGCCGAAGCTCTCGCCGATTCGAAGCTGCAGCGCGACGTCGTCGACTTCAAGACCGGCGACACGCTGGTGAAGAAGGGCGAGACGGCGACGCGCGACACGATCAACAAGCTGTCGCGCCGCGAGCTGCTCGCGCTGCCGGTCGATGAGGAGATCCGCGAGACGATCCGCATGTTCGTGGAGCGCGCCGAGAACCGCGTGCGCGTCCTCGAGCAGAAGGCCGAGGAGCGGCGCGAAGACCTGCAGAAGGGCGACGAGCTGCCTCCCGGCGTCATCAAGATGATCAAGGTCTACGTCGCCATGAAGCGCAAGCTCTCCGTCGGCGACAAGATGGCCGGTCGCCACGGCAACAAGGGCGTCATCAGCCGCATCCTTCCGGAAGAGGACATGCCGTACCTGCCGGATGGAACTCCGGTCGAGATCGTTCTCAACCCGCTCGGCGTGCCATCGCGCATGAACGTCGGCCAGATCCTCGAAACCCACCTCGGCTGGGCCGCGCGCAGCCTGGGTCTCTACTTCTCGACGCCGGTATTCGACGGCGCGATGGAGTCGGAGATCAAGGCGCAGCTCAAAGCCGCGGGCTTGCCGGAAGACGGCAAAACAGATCTGTTCGACGGCATGACCGGCGAGAAGTTCGAGCAGAAGGTCTGCGTCGGCTTCATCTACATGCTGAAGCTCTCGCACCTGGTCGACGACAAGATTCACGCGCGCTCGATCGGGCCGTATTCATTGATCACGCAGCAGCCGCTCGGCGGCAAGGCGCA
>DATIZY010000124.1:0-10087 GCA_035516895.1 Thermoanaerobaculia bacterium
CATGCCGCCTTCGCCGATCTCGCGTTCGATGCGATAGTTGCCGATCGACTTCCCGATCATTTCAGAGCGCCCTCGTCGTCCCAGTAGAAGTTCTCGTCGCAGAGCGGCAGGAACAGAAAACGATGCGAGCCGATGCGCACCACGTCTTTCGGTACCAGGTCGCGGCGCGGCTCGATCTCCGCTTCGTTCACATACGTGCCGTTCGTCGAGTTGTGATCCATCAGGATGAAGCGCCGCTCCTCGGGACGGAACACGAGGTCGGCATGATGCGAGGATGCCTGATCGTCGTTCACGACGATATCGGAGCGGCGGTCGCGGCCTAAAACGTTCCGGCCAATGCGCACGGCAAACGATTCGCCGCGCAGCGATCCGCTGAGGCCGACGAGCCAGCCGACGACATAACGCTTCGGCGCGGCTTCGGACGCGCTGATCTTGGGAGCGGCGACCGTGCGCTCCATCGGCGGCGCCTGGACGGGGGCCGTCGCCTCGCGGCGCGGCACGATGTTCGTGGCCGGCGGGGCGGCGGTCGGGCGGCGCGGCTCGCCGGGAACCGCGGTGCGCGGCTCGTTGAAGCGATTCGGCCGCACCACCGGAATCTCGGGGTCGTTCTCCTCGGCCGGGCAGTAAGGACAGAGGTCCCACGACTCGTCGATGAAATGCCCGTTCTCGCAGCGCTTGTCAGCCACCATGCACCTTACGCGTGATACGCAACGGCGACGGCGTTGCGTCCCCCGAAATAAATGATGTCGCCGTCCTTGAGGTACTGCTTCTCGATCTTCTGATCGTTCACGTACGTTCCGTTCGACGAGTTGCGATCGATCAGCAAAACCTTGCCGTCGATCGATACGACCTCCGCGTGCAGGCGTGAGACCTTTGGATTCTCCAATACGATCTCACAGATCGATGATTCCCGCCCGATGCGGATTCCCGAGCCGCCGAGGCCGAGGCGTTCGCCGGCGCGCGAGCCGTTGAGGATGGTGAAGCGGCCGAGCAGCCGCACGGCCGTCCCGCCGGCCGGCGAGATCGTCATCTCGCTCGTCAGCGGCGGAGCCTTCGGAGATCGCGGAGCGCGGCGCGTTGCCAGGGGCAGGAGCAAAGCCGAGAAAATGCCGATCGCCGCAACGCCGATCGCGCTCGTCGCCACCGGATGCCGCCGCCAGAGCGGCATCGATTGCAGCGCGCGGTCGGTGTCGCGTTTGAAGCGCACGAGATCGGGTGAGCTCGGAAAGAGCGCGCTCGCTTTGGACAATTCGGCATCGGCGCGGTTCCAATCGCCGTCGACCGCTGCCTGCAGCGCCGATTGCCAGTGGCGATCGAACTCCCCGCCGCCGCCGGCCGGAATCTTCGCCGCGGAAAGGAAGCCTCGGGCGACGTTGATCGGCACGAGGAACTTGATCTGATCGGCGTCCGAATGCCCCCAGGTCGAGATTCCGATCACCGCTCCATCGCGATTGACCGCCGGTCCACCCGAGTTGCCGCGATAAATGCCGACGTTCGACTGGAACACCGGCGTGTTGGTGATGTCGCTCTTGATCGCCGTGATCGTTCCGTTCGACAGCGTCGCTTCGAGATCGCTCTCGCGCGACAGCCATCCGCCGATCACATCGTCGGTGCTGCTGGCAACCTCGGGATAGCCGATGGACCAGACCGGGTCGCCGATGCGGACGGTGTCGGAGTCGCCGATCTGCAGCGACGGCAGATCGTGCCGCGCGACATGCAGCAGCGCGAGATCGAAGCCGCGCTCGCTCAGCGCCGGCGAGTAGCGCTCGACCTGGAACGGCATCCGGTCGCCGTTCGAAAGCTCGACCTCGTCGACGACCGCGACGTCGGTCACTCTCCCCTTCGCCGCGAGTGCGGCGACGTGCTGTTCGAGTCCGTCGCCGCGATAGAGCCGTCGCAAATCGTCGACGGGAAAATGCTTCAACAGCGCCGAGATCGCGCCGTTGCGCAGAAGCTCGTTCTGCAGCGCGGACGCATCGCGGGTCGGCGCGATCACGTGGCCGCTCGTCAGAATCCAGCCGTCGGGATGGATGATGAAGCCGCTGCCCGACCCGCCCGACCCGGTGTCGACGACTTCTTCGGCCGCCGCGCCGCGGCTCCACGCAACGCCCAAATCGTTCGCGATCGGTTCGAGATCGGCGGCGGGGTAGTGAAACTTCGCGGTGGCGTACGCGCTGATCCGCACCACCGCCGGTTTGACGCTGTAGACCATCTTCTGCACGTCATCGAGCCGCGAGACGTCGCGGCGGCAGGCAGCCGCCATGAGGATCAGCACAAGGATGGGACGGAATCGGGGGGACATGGCCTGGCTACTGGCTTGCGCGCAGAGTGGATGAGTTTTCCTTGGCGGTTTCGTCGAACAGCTCGCGTTCGGTGTCGTCGGCGAGCGTCTCTTCACCGGTCTGCTCTGCGCGGATGACGCGAGCGACGATCACCGTGACGTTATCGGGCGCGCCGCGTTCGAGCGCGAGACGAACGAATTCGCCGGCGGCCGCGTCGAGCGAAAGCCTGGCCACGCGAGCGATCTCTTCTTCTTTGACCAGTCCGTGCAGGCCGTCGCTGCACAGAATGAACGTGTCGTTCTCCTGCACATCGAACGGTCCGCGGATGTCGATGTCCACGTCTTCGCCGACCCCAACCGAGCGCTGCAGGACATTGCGGCGTGGATGCGTCTCGGCCTCCTGCGCCGTCAGCAAACCCTCGCGGACCATCGTCGCGACGAGCGAGTGGTCGTCAGTCAACTGTTTGATGCCGTCGCCTCGCACGAGATAAATGCGTGAATCGCCGACGTGAGCGAGCCACGCCTGATTTCCGCGAACCACCAGCGCCGAGGTCGTGGTGCCCATTCCGCGGAGGTCGGGGTTGGTCTGCGATTCGGCGAAGATGCGCGCGTTGGCCATCGCCAGCGCTTCATGGAGCGCGATCGCCGGATCGCCCGTTGCGCTGCTGAGGTATTCGCTTTTCACCGTATCGGCAGCGAGACGCGAAGCCGTCGCGCCGCCGCGGTGCCCGCCCATGCCGTCTGCGACGATCAGCAGCCGTCCGCCAGCGTGGCTCTGCGCCTCTTCCTGCGCGTTGGTCAGCGCACCGAAATCCTGGTTCTCGGAGCGGACCTTGCCGACGTCGGTCTTGAGCACGGCCCGGACGACAAGGCGTCGCGCAGACACTCGGGTTGAAGTTTGACTGTCAGTCATGTCCGGAACCGGCCGGCGTTCCGGCCGAATCGCTGTCGCGCTGAATGGTGCTCGATTATACCGGCCTTTTTCTCTCCCTCCGCGCGCCGCGTCCGGCCGCGCAGGATGGCGGCGGTATAATTGATCTTCCTCATGGACCCTCTCCAAATCCACTACGTCGATCTCGGCGTCCAGCGGATCGCCGACCTTCGCGGCGAGATGTCGGTCGGGAGAACGGAAGGCAATGATCTCGTGCTGAACCACCCTTCCGTGTCTCGAAAACACGCGCGATTCGAGAAGCGGAACGACGCGTGGTGGGTTGTCGACCTCAAGTCGACCAACGGCGTGAAGGTCAACGGCAACCTCGTCAGCGAGTCGCAGGTCGGCCCGGCCGACATGATCTCGATCGGGTCCGTCCAGCTCGAGCTGAAGCCGCAGCCGTCCGTCAACTTCAGTAACGAGTCGATGTTCGACAACCCGTCGGGCACCGTCATCCGCCGCATCGCCGATTTCAACTCCGAATTCGGCCTCGATGTGGCGGAGGCGCAGAAGCCTGCGGCGAAGCGACTGCCGTCCGAGCCGGGGTTGAAACCGGTCGCGGTCTCGAGAGAAAAGATTTTTCAGGTCCTCGTGCAGGTCGCGAAGGCTCTGCTCGAAAGCGATGACCTCAACACGCTGCTCAACACCGTCATGGACATGATCTTCAAATACCTGCCGGTCGAGCGCGGCCTCATTCTTCTGTTCGACGAGGAAGGCAATCCCGTTCCGAAGCTCACCAAGTTCATCGAAGGCGCCGAAGGCAGGGACATCCCGATTTCGCGAACGATCCTCAAGATGGTCGCGCAGCAGCAGGTCGCCCTCATGACCTCCAACGCCCTCGAAGACGCCCGACTCCTCGGCGGCAAGTCGATCGCCATCCACGGCATCCGCTCGGCGATGTGCGTCCCGCTCTGGAATCGCAACCGCGTCATCGGCGCGGTGCAGGTCGACTCGCCGATCCACATCGGGCGTTTCACGGAAGAGGACCTGGATCTGCTCACCGCGCTCGCCAATTTTGCGGCGGTGGCGATCGAACGCGCGCAGCTGTCGGAAAAAATCGAAGAGGAACGAAAGATTCGCGCCCGCATGGAGCGCTACCACTCGCCGGCCGTCGTCGACGAGATCGTCAAAGGGTCGATCCGAGCGTCGACCGACGAGCGCGAAATCAAAAGCGCCGAGGTGTCGGTCCTGTTCGCGGACATCTCGGGGTTCACCACCGTCGCCGAAACAAAGAGCCCGGAAGAGGTGGCGGAGTTTCTGTCGCACTTCTTCTCGTCCGCCGTCGAATCGATCTTCGCGTACGGCGGCACGCTCGACAAATTCATCGGCGACGCCGTGATGGCGTTCTTCGGCGCGCCGCTCCCGCAGGACGACCACGCCGACCGCGCGGTCCTTGCCGGCCTCATGCTGCAGCGGCTCGTCAGCGAGTGGAACGAGGAGCGCGAGAAGAAAGACCTTCCGCCCGTCCGCGTCCGCGTCGGCATCAACAGCGGCCCGGCGGTCGTCGGCAACGTCGGCACCGAGAAGCGCGTCGATTACACCGTTCTCGGCACTTCCGTGAACATTGCCTCGCGCCTCGAAAGCGGCGTCGCCAAGCCGGGGCAGGTGGTCATCTCACAGAACACGCTCGAGCGCGTCATCGGCAGCTTCAACACCGAGCCGCTCGGCGAGTTCGCCCTCAAAGGCCTGCAGCAGAAGATGCCCGTTTTTGCCGTGCACGGCGGCGTGGAGCGCAGCCACACCTCGCCACAAACGCTGCACGCGACGCGGGTCTGACGAATTGAGCGCGGGCCCTCAACCCGCCGGCCGCCGCTCCATAGAATTTACCGGCGCATCCCACGGGTTCTCATGCGACGGATGAAAACCGCCCGCCTGATCGCGCAGCCGATCGTGATTGCGCTCGTGATGGCGCTCGGCGTTCGGCACGCGGTGCACATCTACTCGATCCCTTCCGGGTCGATGGAGCCGACGCTGCAGGTCGGCGATCACATCCTCGTCACTCCCTATCGCGGCGCCGAGCCGCACAAAGGCGACGTGATCGTCTTTCACTCGCCCGTCAACCGCGAAGAGCTGATGGTGAAGCGAATCGCAGGCGTCGCCGGCGATCTCGTCGAAGGCAACCAGGGCAAGCTCATCGTCCCCGCCGGATGCTTCTTCGTCCTCGGCGACAACCGCGCGAATTCGTTCGACAGCCGGCAGTGGGGCGTGCTTCCGCGAAGCGAGATCGTCGGCCGCGCTCGTCTGATCCTCTGGTCGTCGGGCAACGGAACGATGCAGCCGCTCGCCAACGCCGCGCCGCTTGCACGCGTCATCCACCCGCCGCGCCTCCACACCGAACGTCTCTTCCGAGTCATCGAATAAGTTTCGCCTTATACTTTTCCTCGGAATCGGCACGGAGGAAAACCTATGCGCATCAGCCGCCGCGAGAGGGGCGAGGGTCAATTCGGGTGTCTCGTCGGTCTGGTTCTTCTGGCGATCGCCGTATTCGTCGCCTGGAAAGTCATCCCGCTCAAAGTCAAAGCTGCCGAGGTGCGGCAGACGCTCGTGGATGAAGCGAAATCGGCGGGCATGCACAACGACGATCGCATCCACCGCGCAATCATGGAGGCGGCGCAGGAAGACAACCTTCCGGTCAAGGACGACGACATCAAGATCAACCGCGGCAACAACCAGATCACGGTGACCCTCGATTACGTCGTCCCGATCGAGTTTCCGGGCTACACGTACGAGTGGCACGTGCACAACGAGCAGACGAACCCGATCTTCTAGTCAGGGCGGCGGATCGTTGATCGCCGGCTCGTCCTCGAGCTCGAACACGATCGCTTCCCAACCGGTGAGCGATCCCCACTCGCCGCGCAGCGGATCTTCGGTTGCGGTCTCCCGCACGAAATCATTCATGCGTGCGGCTTCGATCAATCGGTGTTCCGGGCCCGCGCTCTCGTGAGCCGCGCCGGCGCGCGTCAAAAAACTTTGCGCTCGTGCATTGACTTCGTTGCAGTGAGCGCAGTAGCGTACGCCACGCGAATGTAATCGGTTACATTCATGCCGGATCCGAAGCGACGCGTCACCATCAAGGAAGTTGCCGCGCAGGCCGGCGTATCCGTCGCCACAATCTCGCGGGTTCTGAACGGCAAAGGTCCGGTTCGCGAGGCGACGTCGCGCCGCGTGATGGAGACGTGTCAGGCGCTCCGCTTCACGCCGCACGGAATCGCGCGCAGTCTCAGCCTCCGCCGCACCCACACGATCGGACTGCTGCTGCCCGATCTGCACGGCGAGTTCTTCTCCGAAGTGATTCGCGGCATCGACACGGAGGCGCGCCGCAGCGGCTATCACCTGCTCGTCTCCGGATTTCACAGCGACCGGCAGGAGATGATCGCGGTCTTCCGCGCGGTGCGCGGGCGCGTCGACGGCTTGATCGTCATGTCGCCCGACCGCGAAGCGGCGATGCTCTGCTCGTACCTGCCGTCCGGGTTTCCGGTGGTGCTGCTCAACGGCTGCAGCGCGGTGCCGCGCGCGATCACCGTCGACAACTACGGCGGCGCGCAGAAGATGGTCCGCCATCTGCAGGCCCTCGGCCACACGCGCATCGCATTCATCAAAGGCCCCGAACAGAACGAAGATGCCGCCGAGCGTCTGCGCGGCTATCGCGAGAGCGTTGTCGAAACGATCGAGCTCGAAGGTGATTTCAGCGAAGAGGCGGGATACGCTGCCGGCGCAAACGTGACGGCCATGCGCAAACCGACCGCGATCTTCGCGGCGAACGACGCCATGGCCGTCGGAGCGCTTTCGGCGCTGCGCGACGGCGGGGTGCGCGTGCCGCATGACATCGCGCTCGCCGGCTTCGACGACATCCCGATCGCGCGCTTCGTCACGCCGCCGCTGACCACCGTCAGCGCCGACATCGCGCAGCTCGGCCGCCGCGCATTCGATCTGGTGATTCACGAAGAGGAGCGACACGAAATCCTGCCGGCGACTCTCGTCATTCGCGAGTCGTGCGGTTCCAACATCATTCGAGGAGGAGCGAAGTGATGAAACGACACTTATGGCTGGTTCTGCTGCTCTCGCTTGGGGTCGCAGCGAGCGCGTTCGGGCAGTCGGCGACATCGGCGACTCTGCGCGGAACGATCACGAATCCGCGCGGAGGCGGCATCGCGAACGCCGAGATCAACGCCGTGGAGACTGCGACCGGATTCGTGCACACGGTCCACTCGAGGCCGGACGGCACGTACACGCTGGGCGGACTCACGCCCGGCGCATACAACATCGTGGTCGCCGCACAGGGCTATGAGCCGAAGAATCAGGACATCACCGTGCTCGTCGGCCAGACGCTCGATCTCAACATCAACATGGCTGCGACCGCGACACTCTCCGAGTCCATTACCGTCGTCGGCACGCAGGCGGTGGAGACGAAGACGAGCGAGATCGCAACGAACGTCACAACGCAGCAGATCGAGAACCTGCCGCAGGACAACCGCAACTTCCTCAACTTCGCGGCGATGGCGCCGGGCATCCGTCTGTCGAACGATCCGCTGAACAAAACGTTCGCCGGCGATGCCCAGGATCCCGAGCAGACGAACATCTTCATCGACGGCGTCAGCACGAAGAACGACGTCCTGCTCGGCGGAACATCCGGCCAGAACTCGAGCCGCGGCAACCCGTTCCCGCAGAGCGCCGTTCAGGAGTTCCGCGTCATCACGCAGAACTACAGCGCCCAGTACGACCACGCGTCGAGCGCGATCATCACCGCGGTCACGAAATCCGGCGGCAATCAGTTCCGCGGCCAGGTATTCGGCTTCTGGCAGCCGCAAAACTGGGTGGCGCCGACGAAGCTGGGATTCGGCGGCTCGACCCTGACGTCGAACGCGTCATATCGCCGGATCCAGCCCGGGATCAACTTCGGCGGTCCCATCATCAAGGACAAGCTCAACTACTTCCTCACCTACGAAGGCGACGACGAGCAATCGCAGACGTTCACGAGTATCCCCTCCGTCGGCGCCGCCATCGCGGGCACGGGGGTGTTTCCCAGCCCGTTCAAACAGACGCTTCTGTTCGGAAAGACCAGCTGGCAGATGGCTCCGAACCAGCTGCTCGATCTCAGTGCGAATTACCGTCGCGAGCACGAGACGCGCGATTTCGGCGGCACGACCGCCTACCAGTCGGCAACGAACCTCAAGAACTGGGTCTATGGCACGACGCTTCGCCATCAGTGGAACAACAGCAGCTCTCTGAACGAAGCCTCGTTGAGCTGGCAAAGCTACGGCTGGAATCCCGTGCCCCTGAATACCTCGCTCGTCGGTTTGAATTTCCAGGGCTGCTGCCGGCTCGGCGGCGGCAGCACAACGCAGGAATTCAGCCAGCGGCGCATCGAGCTGCGCGACAACTACAACTTCGCGCCGTGGAATGCGATGGGCATTCACAACTTCCAGGTCGGCGGCAACATCGATGCGATGCACTATCGCGTCAACAAGAGCCTCTATGGCAACCCGGAATTCGAGTTCAGAAACGATCCGGCGGCCGGCTACTCGTTCACAAACTGCACGTCGACGAACATCGGCAGCGCGCAATGCCAGCCGTTTGAAGCGAACATCGGCTTCGGCAATCCGATCCTCTCTGCGGGCAACAACGAGTACGGCATCTACGGCGAGGACAACTGGAACGTCAACAAGAACCTGTCGGTGCGCATTGGTCTTCGCTGGGACTATGAGAGCGATATGCTCGACAACAAATTCGTCACGCCGGCACCCTTTGTCGCTGCATTGCAGGGCAAGACGTTTTCGGCCAACGGCCAGACGTGGACGATTCCCGACTCGTACTTCTCGAACGGATCGAACCGCAAACCGTTCATGGGCGAAATTCAGCCGCGTCTCGGCATCACATACGACCTCTTCGGCAACAGCAAGTCCGTCGTGTTCGCCGGCGCGGGACGCTATTACGACCGTGTTTATCTCAACGCGACGCTCGATGAGCGCTATCGGCTTCAGTTCCCCGTTTATCGCATCGAATTCGCCGCACCGGGCGCGCCGTGCGGGGGAGCCGGCCAGGGACTCTGCTGGAGCCCGAGCGACCTCTCCGTCGCCGGTCTCGACGCGCTCATCGCGTCTGGCGCGACTGCTCCGGAAGTCTACCTGCTCAATAACAACACAAAGCCGCCGTATTCGAATCAGTGGAACGTCGGTTACCGGCAGGCCTTCGGCACATGGCTCGGAACGGTGAGCTACGAAGGTGTCCGCGGATATCACGGAATCACATGGCTGTCGGCGGTCGGCATCTGCTGCAGCGCCCTCGCCCCCGGATTCGGCAACGTGATCATTTCCGATCCGCAGGGAAAGCGTTACTGGTACGACGGCGAGAGCATCTCGCTCGACCGCCCGTACACGAGCCAGACCCATTGGGGTGTTCACCTCGTCTACACGCACGCGCGCGCACTGCAGACCGGCAACGATCTGTTCAGCCTCGACGCTCCCAGCGCGTCCGATTACGCGAAGCACCCGCCGGCCGGCACGGAACCGAATCACATCGTGGCGACCGGCATTGTGGGCATTCCGTTTGACATCCTGCTGAGTACAACTGCAACGTTCGGAACCGGGCCTGCAACGACGCTCTTCGATTTCTCGCAGGGATTTGACATTCCCGGTCGCCTGAAGACGGGCGTCACTCCACGGGCCGTCTATCCCGGCGCGGCGTGCGCCGGCTGCCCCAGTGGCAAGACGCTCGGCTTCGGCTATCGCGACATCGATCTTCGCGCCGAAAAAGCATTTCCCGTGATGCGCGGCGGCTCCAACATTCAGTTGATCGCCGAAGTCTTCAATGTGTTCAACTGGACGAACTACGGCTGCCTCAACGCGTTCCTCGGGCCCGGCGATTCGGGCGCGTCC
>DATIZY010000125.1:0-9803 GCA_035516895.1 Thermoanaerobaculia bacterium
GTTGACGACCTTGACGTTGATCTGTGCGGAGGATTGAGCGAAGAGTGGTGCGGCGACGAATGCGATGAGCAGTCGTTTCATGGTCAGAGCCGGACGGCTTCGCTCGCGCTGCCGATCTCGTTCGAAAGCTCGTCGCGGAGCGTGATGACGATCGTGAAGGCCTCGCCTTTCTTGAGGTGCACTTTCATCGTGTAGCGAAAGTCGCCGCGGCTCGACAGTTGCGCCGGCGCGAGCGTGACCTGCTGCTCCTTGTGGCTGAACCCGATATTGCGGCCGTCTGCGTCGAAGACCGAGCAGTAGACGTGAACGCGCCCGACGTAATTCTGATCCTGCGGCACGACCGTGATCCGGGCGAGCGGCATCTCGGCGGTGACCGGCACGATGAGGTCGTGCTCGGCCGGCGAGGCCTCGCCGATCTGCACCTGCACGGGAATGGATCCGAATCCGTCATCGAAGTGGATCCGCGCGCGCAGCATCTGCTCGAGGCGGTCTTCCGGCGTCTGGTCGAAGTAGCCGACGCGATTCGCCACCGTGACTCCGCGCCGCTTCACGCGCACTTTGATCGTGTGGTACTGCCGGTCGCCGTTGTGACTGGGCGAGTAGCCGAGCGAGTAGAAGCTGGAGGTGACGGTGTCGATGCGCTGCAGCGAATCGTGCAGATCGGAGGACGGCAGATACATGCCGCCGGTGCCGACCGCGACCGAGAACGGAATCGAGTCGACGTCGGAGACGTCGATCGGCTGATTGGCGACGTCCTGCAGAAGATCGCCGGTCAGATTGTTGCCGGAGGAACGATTCGTGACGTCCGCCTGCGGCGCCGGCATTCCGTGCGCGCGCGCGTTCACGATGTGGATCGTGAAGTTCGCGCCGTTCGCCTCGCGCACCATCGCGTCGGTGATCTCGCCGATCTGCAGGCGCATCTCGCGCAGCTCGGGATCGTTCGGCTTCTCGTATGCCGAGAAGGTGGTGTTGGCCTCCATTCCGCCCGTCAGCAGAATGATGAACTTCTTCCCCCCCTCGGCCGAATACGCGCGGGCCGTGTCGACGACGGCGCGAGCGGTGTTCTCCACGGCGAGCAGATTGCGGAAGGTCTGCTCGCGCGAGCTGAACGCGAACTTCGCGCGGGCGTCCCCGGGAACGGAGAAGTCGTTTCGGCGATTGAACAGGTCCGACAACTGCGCCCGATCGATCTCGTGGTGATTCTCGGCGCTCGGAGTGTGGCGCGCCTTCACGAGCGCCGCGTCGATCCGCGCCTTGTCGCCCGTGAACGACTGCAGCATGTCGACACCGTGTCCGATCACCGCCACCGCCCATTCGCCGCTGAACGAGCTGTCGAGATACTTCTGTACCGTATCGAGCGCGTGATTGCGATCGATCACGCTGAGATAGTTGTTGTCGACGATCAGAAGAATGCGGCGGCGGTTTTCCGGCGGCGGCGCGGCTGCGCCGGCCGCGGGATGCGCGACGCTCCTGGTTGCACTGATCACCGAAAAGTTCGTGATCTTCTCGGGTTTGCCGTCCTCAAAGATCTCGAAGTCGTCTTTTGTCAGACCTGCAACCGGATTTCCGCCCCGGTCGGTCACCGACACGTCGACATTCACGACGTGCACTTCGACCTGCTCGGTGAGCGGCGGAAGCGGGCCCGTGGACTGTGCGAACAAAGCGAACGGGCACGAGACGATCGCGAAAAGAAGCTTGCGCATCGGGCTCTCCGATTCTAGAACTGTACGATCTGCTGCGTCACGCCGACGGTGTCGGTCACCTCGTCGCGGACGGCGACGACGACGCGATATGGCTTGCCTTTCTCCAGCTCGACTTCGGTGTTCTCGACGAAGGTCCCTTTCGGTGCTTCGCCGTTTTTCAGGATGGCGTCGCGGCCCAGTCGCACGTGCCAGACGTTGTGGCCGGTGGAATCGAACACGGAAATCGAGATTTCTACATGCGCTGCCCGGCCATCGGTCGCAGGAACGAACACGAGCTGTTCGGCGGGAACGCTCGTTTTGAGTATCGCGATCACGCCGTCCGGCACCTGGTGGGCGTCGCCGACCACGACCGTCACCGGAAGGTCGGAGCCGTTGAGCATGAATGCGCCGAACGGCGATTCCATCGTGCGATTCAGCTGCTTGTCATCGCTCAAGCTCGCGTAGCCATCGCGATACTGCAGCCGGTAACCCGTGTGGTCCACTCGCACTTCGATCCGGTGGTATTTGCCGTCGTCGGGGTGCGCCGCGCGGTAGCCGAGCGAGTAGAAATTCGACGAGCTCGCATCGAACCGCCGCAGCGACGCCGCGACGTCGTTGCCCGGCATGAAGCGGCCGCCAGTCTCCCGCGCGATCCAGTACATCGACGGATCGCCTCTGCTTACACCGCCTGCAGTCAGCAGGTAGAGGTTGACGTTCGACGCGTTCGCATCGCGGATGATCGAATTGCGGACCTCAGCGGCAGCGCGCGACAGCCGCAAATGGCGAACGCCCCAGTCGGTCGGAAGCAGGTTGTCGCTGAGCAGCAGGATGATTTTCTTGCCGCTCGTCGCGCCGAACGCACGGACCGCATCGTGAATCGCATCGAGCCTCTCCGCCTCGGCGTCGGCTTCCTCTTTCTGCAGAACGCTCCGTGCGAAGACTTCGAGCGGCGTCGACGGGTTCTGTCCGGGCTCGAACCGCAGCGGCGGCGCGTGATTCGCGCGGATCTGGTCGAGCGCGCGATGGATCGCGTCTTTGTCCGATGTGGGGGGCAGCAGGACGCGGAGCTCGAGGTCGAGCGCGGCGATCGACCAGTCATATTCGCCGCTTTCGAAGCGATCGTTGATGAGCTGCTCGAGGCGCTCGAGGGTCTGGTTGCGCTCGAACGGCGTCGTCGTGTAGGTGTCGATCAGGACAAGAACCTTGCGGCGGAAATGTTCGTCGTAGAGCCGGCTGTCAGCCGGCTCGCGCGTGAGATCCGACGCCGCGTAGAAATTCGTGATCGGCTGCGGCGCACCGTCGTCGAAAACTTCAAAATCATCTTTTGTCAGTCCGCGGACCGGATTGCCATGGCGATCGGTGACCGTCACATCGATGTTCACCACGGAGACTTCGATCTTTTCGGTGTACGGCGTTTGAGCGAGGAGCGGCAGGGAGAAAAGGGCGACGACAACCGCGGGCAACGGTCGCATAACGCCCATTCTTCATCAAAAAAGGGCGCCCCTGCGAGCGCCCTTTCCTCGGGGAAACCTGATGTTGCTAGAACGTCACCCTCAGACCGAGCTGGGCAAGGCGCTGCTCGCCCTGACCGGGATCGCCGGCGTAGAACGTCGGCTGTCCGAATGCGGCCGAGCCGCGGTTGCCGATATAGCCGCCGGCGTTCTTCGAGTTGAACAGATTGAACACTTCGGCGATCGCTTCCACGCCGTACGTTCCGTAGAAGCGGAAGACCTTCGAAACGCGCACGTCCATCTGCGAGAACGACGCGCCGCGCAGCGTGTTGACATGGGCGACGCCCGGAGAGAGATCGAACGCATAGCCGTCGCCGTTGAGGTCCGTGCCCGCCCAATCGGTGTACGGAGTCGACGAGTGGTAGCGGAAGATGCCGGAGACGAGGACGCCGAGCGGAGCGCGATAGAGGCCCGAGAGCGTCACGCGATGGCGCGCATCGGTGTTGAGATCGCCGGTGCACGCGCTGCAGATCGGATCGTACGGATTGACGGTCTGATCGCGAACGGTGCGGAGGTCGGGCTGATGACCGGCGTCGGTGATGCGGAACTCGTCGGCGCCCGCAAGAATGTTGCCGGTCGCGTGCGACCACGTGTAGAAACCCTGCACCTCGAATCGGTCGCCGAGCCGCGCGTGTCCGCCGATGTTGACGCCGTTGTACTTCGCGAAGCCGTCGCCCATCCACATGCGGAAGCTGCCGAATTGCGGGAAGCGCGGCTGGCCGGTGGTCGGATCGATGGGATTCGCGCGGAAGCGATAGGCGAGGTCCTTGTAGCTGATGTGCGATCCGTCAATGTTGAGACCGAGCCACGGATTGACCTGCCACGAATATCCGAGCGAGATCTGATCGGAGTACGGCGTCGCCAGATTGGGATTCGCGATTTCATTCGGTGGAGGGACCGCAGCGCCGGGGAGCTGCCCGGCCGCTGGCAGCGTCTGGCCGGGCTGAAAGAAGCTGCCGTCGGCGTTCCTGATGCCACTCGGATCGGTCAGGTGGTAGATGACGCCGTAGTTCGACTGCACGGCTGACGCCGGAAAGAGGATGGTGGCGTTCGTGTACGGGAAGTCGTAGTAACGGCCGTAGCCGCCGCGAACGATGTTCTTCGAATCGCCGTGCAGGTCGTACGTGAAGCCGAGGCGCGGACCCCAGTTGTTGGTGTCGTTCTTCAGCTTTCCGTTCCAGTTTCTAAATGACTGCAGGTAGTACTCGCTGTACGTCGTTTGCGCGGCGAGCGCCTGATAAATCGGATTCGAGGACTGATCGAGATCGAATCCTTTCCAAAGGTCGTATCGCAGGCCGACGTTCAGCGTGAGTTTCTTGTTCACGGCGATGTCGTCCTGGCCGTAGAAGTTGTACTGCTTGATCGGCGTCTGGTCGATGGACTTGCCGCCGTAGATCGTGATGTCAGCCACGGGCGCGCCCTGCTTGTCCTGCGTCAGCGTGTACTGCCCCGTGGTGCCCACGCTGAAGTCGCCGCCGAGGATCGGCTCATCGATGTAGTTCGCGCCGACTTTGAAGTCGTTGCGCATCGAGCCGAGCGTCTGCGACCAGGAGAAGTCGTCCTTGAACTGCCGCTTGACCTGCACGGTCGACTGCGGCGTGTTGATGCTCTGCCCGATCGAGACGCCGGACGGATAAATGATCGCCGGATCGTTCGAGTCGGGGGAGATGAAGTTCTTGAAGTGCGTGTCCTGAATCAGCGCTTCGTTCACGCGGTCGGAGCTGATCTGCCAGGTGTGACCGACCAGCACCGAATGGTAGCTGTTGCTGATCGTGCCGAGCGCGGTCGGCATGATGATCGGGCTCGCGCCGTACTTGTCGGCGTTTCGCTGCATGCCGTAGCGCACCTGCAGGAATTGCCGGGCGTTGATGTCGGCGCTCGCCTTCGCGGTCATCAGGTTGTCTTTGAACGGCGTCGGGACGACTTTGCCGTCGAGATTCGGGTAGATGCCGCCGCTGTCGAGGATGTAGTTCGTTGCGCGCTCGGTGCGCTCGCCGGTGACGAAAAAGTGCGCGCGGTCCTTGATGATCGGACCGCCGGCCGACGCGCCGTACTGGTTGCGGCGATAGGGCGTCTTGCCCGTTCCGCCGAGTTTCTCGCTCTCGCTCTCAGAGTTCAGGCTCTTGTCGCGGAAGAACTCGTATGCGCTTCCCTCGAACTCGTTCGTGCCGGTTTTCGTGACGACCGTCAGCACGCCGCCGGTGGTGCGACCGAATTCGGCTTTGTACTGCTGCGTCTGAATGTTGAACTCCTGCACCGCCTCGATGTTGAAGTTCTGCAGCGCGCCGCCGATCGTGTCGTCGGTGTTGTCGCCGCCGTCGACGAGGAAGTCGACGTTGCGTCCGCTGCCGCCGTTGAGCGCGATCGTCAGCTGACCGGGCTTCGTCGGGTCGGCGTTGACCGAAAGCGTCGTGCCTGGAGCGAGCGAGCCGAGGTTCGCGAACTGGCGGCCGTTCAGCGGGAGGTTTTCCATCTCCTTCTGGCTGATGACGGTGCTGGTGGCGGGGCTCGTCTCGACGAGCGGCGCCGAGGCGGTGACGGTGATCTGCTCCTTGACCGCGGCCTGCTTGAGCTTGACGTTGAGCTCGCGCTCCTGTGCGACGTTGAGCTCGACGTTGCGCGTGATGACGGACGCGAAGCCGGAAAGATCCGCCGTGACGTTGTACATGCCAACGGGAAGCGACGCGAATCGATACGAGCCGTCGCTGCCGGTGACGACGCTGCGGCTGAATCCGGTCGCATTGTTGGTGGCCGTGACCGTGACGCCGGGAAGAGCGGCTCCCGACTCGTCGCTGACACGTCCACCGAGCGCTGCGCTGCCGGTTTGCGCGTAGAGCGCTGCCGGAATCAGAAGCAGCATCAAAACATGAAGTAGATGCCTCTTCATGATGGACCTCCTTTTGGACTGAACGATTGCGCGGACTATACCTCAGGTGGGGTCAGGTCTTGCCTTGTGCTTTTTCTACCGTCGGCGCGGCAAGAACTCCAACCCGCGTAGAAAAATCACAAGGAAAGACCTGACCCTCAACGAGAGAGGAGGGCGCGGGCGGCGGTGCGCTGGGAATCGTACGCGGGCCCCGGCGGCAGATCGCGAAGGAGCTGCTGCAGCTCATCGCTTGCGCCTTTTCGATCGCCGCCGACCCGCATGGCGATCGCGCGGTTGAGACGTGCTTCGTAGAAGCTCGGCGCAATCTTCAGCGCCGCGTTGAAGTCATCGATTGCAGCCTTCGTGTCGCCGCGCTGCACGGCGATGACTCCGAGACCATTGAGCGCGTCGGCGTAGTTCGGCGCGATCTCGAGCGCCTTTCGATATGCGGCCTCCGCCGCGTCGAGCTTTTCCGAGATGCGATAAATATTACCGATATTGTTATACGATCTTGCGTTGCGGGGATCGAGAACGAGCGCCTTCTGGAACTCCGAGAGCGCCGCAGACATGTCACCGCTGCCCACGAGCGCGACGCCGAGGACGTTGTGAATCTCCGGACGATCCGGCGCGAGCCGCGCCGCCTCTGCCGCGACGTCCTTCGCCTCGCCCGCCTTTCCCGCATCGCTCAGCGCCGAGGCGAGGTTGTACCAGGCGTCCGCGTCGGCCGGCGAGAGCGTCACCGCCTCGCGGTAGAGCGGAAGCGCGCGGTCGAGCGCGCCCGCCTGCCGGTACGCGCGCGCGAGCGTCGAGAGGAACACGGGATTGGACGGATCTTCGCGAACGAGCTCCTGCAGCTGCGGGATCGCGTTGACAGCCTGCGCGTCCTGATAGCGGCGAAAGAGCGGCGCCATGTCTCGCGCATCCTCGTTGGAGGGCTTCGCATTCCTCGGCGCGATGTAGCCGAGGCTCGCGAGCTTCGATCGGGTTTCCTCATCGACGCTGCTGGGGCCCGCCGCAATGGCAGTCGCTTCGATTTGTTGCAGCTGTGCGAGGAGCCGCCGGTCCGTTTCGACCGGCTTCGATTCATTCGGCAGTTCGAAGGTCTCCGCACGCGTTCCGCGAATGACTTTGCGATTGCCGTCGCGCAGCGATGTCAGGCCGCTCCAGCCGAAGCTCTTCGGATAATCGGTTTCCGCGTAGATGCGGTCGTCGCCGCTCATCGTCAGGCCGGCGAGATGCGCGATCATGGGCGCGACCGCGGCCGTGCTGATCGGCGCGCTCTCCGATCGCCGCTCGCCGCCCGCCACGATGAGCGGAACGTGCAGCGTCGATTCGTAGAGCAGCAGACCGTGCGTGAGCTCGCCGTGTTCGCCGAGGGACTCGCCGTGGTCGCCGACGACGACGACGATCGTCGTCGCCCGATCGATCGCGCCTAACAGGCGGCCGACTTGATCGTCGACGTATTGCACCGCTCCGTCGTACGTCTGCGCGTACGGCGGCGGGGGCGCATACGGCGTGTGCGCATCGTACAGATGGACCCACGCGAACCACGGCCGCGGATCGCTCCGCCGGAGCCACGCGAGCGCGCGATCGACTGTCTCGCCGCCGCGCCGCTGTGCATCGAGCGTTGCATTGGGGTTGTTCGGATCGCGTGCGATGTCGTCATCGTACGTTTCGAAGCCGCGATTCAGTCCGAAGCGGTGATCGAGCACGAATGAGCTGACGAACGCGCCGGTTCGATAGCCGGCGCCGGCGAAGACGGTCGCGAGTGTCGGCCGCTCCTTTGGAAACGGCCCGACGCCGTTGTTGCGGATGCCGTGATGCAGCGGCAGCAGTCCCGAGAGAATCGTCGCGTGCGAAGGCAGCGTCAGCGGCGCCGCGGCGTCGGCTTGCGTGTAGTCGATTCCGCTCTCCGCGAGTTTCAACAGATTCGGCGTCCGCGCGGTGACGCGGTCGGCGCGAAACGTGTCGAGGGTGATCAGGAGGACGTTGGGATGGGCGGTGGGTTTTGCGCAGCCCGCGAGCAGGATGGCGAGCAACAAAGGATGAAAGATGAAGGATGAAGGATGAATGGGGCGGCGGTGATTCATCCTTCACGCTTCATCCTTCTGCCTTCATCTTTCACAAGGGGATATTGCCGTGCTTCTTGGGCGGATTTTTGTCGCGTTTGTTGCGCAGCATGGCGAAGGCAGTGATCACTTTTCGGCGCGTGAAGCGCGGCTCGATGATCTCGTCGACGTATCCGCGCTCGGCCGCGATGTACGGGTTCGCGAACTTTTCCTTGTACTCGGCGATCTTCGCCTCGCGATCGTACGAGCCGCGATACAGGATGTTGACCGCTCCTTCGGCGCCCATCACCGCGATCTCGGCGGTCGGATAGGCGAAGTTCATGTCGGCGCGGATGTGCTTCGAGTTCATGACGCAGTACGCGCCGCCGTACGCCTTCCGCGTGATCACCGTGATCTTCGGCACCGTCGCCTCGGCCAGCGCGAAGAGAAGCTTCGCGCCGTGGATGATGATGCCGCCGTATTCCTGATCGGTGCCGGGCAGAAATCCGGGAACGTCTTCGAGCACGAGAAGCGGGATGTTGAACGCGTCGCAGAATCGAACGAAGCGCGCGCCTTTGCGCGAGGCGTTGATGTCGAGCACGCCCGCGAGAAATGCCGGCTGATTCGCGACGACGCCGACCGGAAAGCCGTTGAGGCGGATGAAACCGACGACGAGATTGCGGGCGAAATGCTGATGCACCTCGAGGAAGTGGGCCTCGTCGGCGATCGTGCGGATGAGCTCGCGCATCTCGTACGGCTGATTGGGACTCTCCGGGATGAACGAATCGAGCTGCGCGTCGACGCGGTTGATGTCGTCGCTCGTCGCCAGCACCGGCGGATCCTCGAGATTATTCGAGGGGATGAACGACAGCAGCTCGCGGATCGTGGCCAGACAGTCTTCGTCCGAATCGGCGGCGAAGTGCGCGACGCCGGAGATCGAGTTGTGCGTCTCCGCGCCGCCTAACGTTTCTTTCGTCACTTCTTCATGCGTCACGGTCTTGATCACGTCCGGGCCGGTGACGAACATGTAGCTCGTCTTCTTGACCATCAGGATGAAGTCGGTGATCGCGGGCGAATAGACCGCGCCGCCGGCGCACGGACCCATGATCGCGGAGATCTGCGGCACGACGCCGCTCGCCAGGGTGTTGCGCAGAAAGATGTCGGCGTATCCGCCTAACGAGACGACGCCTTCCTGAATGCGCGCGCCGCCGGAGTCGTTGAGGCCGATGATCGGCGCGCCGTTCTTCATCGCCAGATCCATGATCTTGACGATCTTCGCGGCGTGGGTTTCGGACAGCGAGCCGCCGAACACCGTGAAGTCCTGCGCGAACGCGTACACGAGCCGCCCCTGCACCGTGCCGTAGCCGGCAACGACGCCGTCGCCCGGGACGCGCTGCTTCTCCATGCCGAAGTCCGTCGAGCGATGGACGACGAGCTGATCGAGCTCCTGAAACGAACCCGGATCGAAGAGCAGCTGGATGCGCTCGCGCGCGGTGAGCTTTCCTTCCTTGTGCTGGCGCTCGATGCGGGCTTCGCCGCCGCCTAACTCACTCTCGCGTTTGCGCTTTTCGAGCTCGTCGATTTCGTTTTTGGCAGGCATGTTCGCATCGTAGGGCGCGATTGCGTCGCGCCGCGGCACGGCGCGGCCGTGCCCTACCGGCGGAAGGTTTGAGACTATCACGTCGGTACAATCGCG
>DATIZY010000126.1:0-3193 GCA_035516895.1 Thermoanaerobaculia bacterium
GTTCGCGATTGATTTGCCGGCGATCGAGCGCGGCCAGCAGCGCTTCAACATCGACTGCTCGCCGTGCCACGGCGTCCTCGGCGACGGCAATGGAATGGTGGTGATGCGCGGGTTCCCGCAGCCGCCGTCGTTTCACTCCGCACGATTGCGTGCCGCGCCGATCGGCCATTTCGTGCACGTCATGACGAACGGTTTCGGCGTGATGTACAGCTACGGCGATCGCGTCGCGCCGCGCGACCGATGGGCCATCGCCGGCTACATTCGCGCGCTGCAGCTCGCCGAGTCGCGCGCCGAGGTGCGGCGATGAAGCGGAAGCTGGAGGTGGTGGCGGCGGTCTTCACGATCGCGCTCATCCTCGGTGCGATCGTGACGACGCGACAGTTTCTGCAGTCGTATCTCTTCGCGTGGCTGTTCTGGCTGGGCATCGCGCTCGGAAGCGTCGCCCTGCTGATGATGCACGACCTCACCGGCGGCAAATGGGGCAACGCGATTCGCGGGCCGCTGAGCGCCGCCGCGCTGACGCTGCCACTGCTGGCAATTCTCTTCATCCCCGTGCTCGCGGGAGTCCACGCGCTTTATCCGTGGACGCATTCGAACGCGCCGCAGGTCATCCGCAAAGCGATCTATCTCAACATCCCCTTCTTCATCGTCCGCGCGGTTCTGTACTTCGCGTGCTGGATCGCGCTCGCGTGGGCGACCGTGCGCCGGCGCGCGCGATTCGCGCCGTGGGCCGGCGGCGGACTCGTTCTGTACAGCGTGACGATGACCTTCGCGGGCTGGGACTGGATGATGTCGCTCGAGCCGAAATGGTGGTCGACGATCTACGGAATGATCGTGATCACCGGCCAGGGCATCTCCGCGCTGGCGCTCATGGTGATCGTCGCCGCGCTGTGGCATCGCACCGACGAGCAGCTTCACGATCTCGGCAACCTGCTGCTCGCGTTCGTGATTTTCTGGACGTACGTCAGCTTCTCGCAGCTGCTGCTGATTTACGCGGGCGACGTCAAAGAGGAGATCGCGTGGTACCTGCCGCGGCTGCAGACGTCGTGGATGTGGCTCGCGGTCGCTTTGATTTCATTTTTCTTTTTCGCACCATTTATCGTATTACTTTTCCGCTTCGTGACCCGCAACGCGATTCTGCTCGCCGCCGTGGGCGTGCTTCTGCTCGCGATGCGCGGCGTCGATCTTTTCTGGACGATCGCTCCCGCGTTTCATCCCGCGCGCTTCACGGTGAGCTGGCTCGATTTCGTGGCGCCGATCGCGTTAGGCGCGATCTGGCTCATCGCCTTCCGCTGGCTCCTGCAGAGGCCGGAGATCCGTCATGCTTGAGACTCCGCGGCACGATCACGAGCGAACGGACGCGAACGCGAAAGGCATCGCCATCGCGCTCGGCGGCCTCGCAATCGTTCTGGTGATCGCGGCATCGATGCCGCTCGGAATCATCTCGCTCTACTCGCGTGTGAGCGGAAGGCCGAACACGTATCGGGATTCATTCACGCTCCCGCCCGCGCCGCGGCTGGAAACGAACGCGCTCGCCGATCTCGAGGCGCGCCGCGCGGTCGAGATGCAGCAGCTCGCCGGCGCGCGCAACGGCGCGATGCCCATCGGTCGCGCGATGGCGCTCGTCGCGAACACGATCCCCCTCCGCACCACCCCGCCCGCGCCGCCGCCCCCGCCGCCCGGCTTCGACGCGACGCAGGACTCCCTGGCGATGACGTCGGGCCGCTTCACCGCGAATCCCGCGCCGCTCGCGAAAACGCCGAACAACGTGCCGGAGGGACGGCATTGACCGGCGCGCGGCTCTTTCGATTCATTCCGCCGGAAGCGTCGAGCGTCGCGCCCCGCGTCGACCGCCTCGTCCTGATTCTGCTCTGCTGCTCGATCCTCATCGTGCTCGCGGTCTTCACGCTCATCATCTACTTCGCGATCCGGTACCGGAACGGCGCGAAGACCGATCGCTCGCACATCATCCACAACTCGACCCCGATCGAGATCGGCTGGACCGTCGCGACCAGCGTCGTCTTCTTCTGCTTTTTCGGAATGGGCCTCGCGACGTACTACGACGACTTCCGCCCGCCGGCGAACGCGATGGACATCTTCGTCGTCGGCAAGCAGTGGATGTGGAAGACGCAGCATCCCGACGGCCGGCGGGAGATCAATCAGCTGCATCTTCCCGTCGGCCAGGAAGTGCGCCTTTCGATGATTTCCGAGGATGTGATTCACGACTTTTTCATTCCGGCGTTCCGGATCAAGAAGGACGTGCTGCCCGGCCGCTACACCGAGATGACGTTCATGCCGACGAAGCCGGGCGTCTATCACCTCTTCTGCTCGCAGTACTGCGGACCGTTTCACGCAAACATGGTCGGGCAGATCATCGTCATGAACGCGCCCGACTATCAGCGATGGCTCGCCGAGACGGCGCAGCCGCCGATGGCGCGCGAAGGCCAGGCGCTCTTTCGCGAGCGCGGCTGCGTCGCCTGTCATCAGCCGGGCGGACGCGGGCCGCAGCTCGCCGGACTTCCCGGACGCTTCGTGCATCTGAGCGACGGCAGCACGCTCGTCGCCGACGACAGCTACATCCGCGAATCGATCGTCGCGCCGGCCACGAAGATCGTCGCCGGTTACGACCCGATCATGCCGACGTTTCAGGGACAGCTCAGTGAGCAGCAGATCCAATCGCTGATCGAATACATCAAATCGCTCGGGATCGAAGAACAGGAGAGGACGCACACATGACCGCTGTTGACGCCGCCGCCCGATTGCCGATTCCGGCGCGCGCAAAGCGGCCGATGCGCGAGCACTATCTCAACGAATCGTACGGCCTGCGATCGTGGCTGCTCACCACGGACCACAAACGCATCGCCCTCATGTTCCTCGCCGCGATCACGTTTTTCTTCTTCATCGGCGGCATCGCGGCGCTCCTGATGCGCATCAACCTCATCACGCCGACCGGCTACATCGTCGGCAACGAGACCTACAACCGGCTCTTCTCGCTGCACGGCATCGTGATGGTCTGGTTCTTTCTGATCCCGTCGATCCCGGCGGTGATCGGAAATTTCGTGCTGCCGATGATGTTAGGCGCGCGCGACCTCGCGTTCCCGAAGCTCAATCTGCTGTCGTTCTACATCTTCGTCTTCGGCGGATGCTTCACGATCGCCGACGTCATCCTCGGCGGCGTCGACACCGGCTGGAC
>DATIZY010000127.1:0-12443 GCA_035516895.1 Thermoanaerobaculia bacterium
TTTCAAATCGCACGCGAAGGACCACCACAGCCGCCGCGGACTGCTGAAGCTCGTTGGACGCCGCCGCCGCCTTCTCGATTACCTCAAGAAGACGGACGCGGACCGGTACCGTTCGATCATCGACAAACTCGGGATCCGCAAGTAAATCAGTGAACCGGACTGAGGACTGAGGACTGAGAGGTGCCTGGCGCCACTCAGTCCTCAGCACTCAGTCCTCAGCCCTCTCCTCGCCGGATCCCATCGTCCGGCCTCCCCCGCGGAACATCAAATCGGCGCGAAGTGATGAGTGGCTCGCGCACCTGAAGGATGGACATGACCAGAAAAGAGATGCAAATCGGCGGGCGTACGCTTTCGCTCGACACCGGTGCGGTCGCGCGCCAGGCAAACGGCGCGTGCATGATCCGGTACGGCGACACCGTCGTCCTCGCCACAGCTTGTTTCAAGGAAGGCAATGTGATCGGCGATTTCATGCCGCTCACCGTTGACTACAAGGAGTACACCTACGCCGGCGGACGAATCCCGGGCGGCTTCTTCAAGCGCGAAGGACGTCCGACGGAAAAAGAAATTCTCACCTCGCGCCTGATCGATCGCCCGCTGCGCCCGTCGTTCGTGAAGGGCTACCGGCAGGAAACGCAGATCATCGCGCTCGTCTTCTCCGCCGACGGCGAAAACGATCCCGACATCCTCGCGATCAACGCCGCCTCGGCTGCGCTCGTCGTCTCCGAGATTCCGTTCGTCAACCCGATCGGCGCCGTGCGCATCGGCTACCTCGACGGACAGATCCTCGTCAATCCGACGAACGCGCAGCGCGACCTCTCGGACCTTGACCTCGTCGTCGCCGGCACCGCGGATGCGATCGTCATGGTCGAAGCGGGCGCGCGTGAGGTCGACGAGAACGTCGTGCTCGATGCTCTCGAAGCGGCGCACAACGCGATCCGGCAGATCTGCGCGCTGCAGAACGAGCTGCGCGGCGCCGCCGGCAAGCCGAAGATCGAAGTCACCTACACGCCGCGATTCTCGCAGGAGCTGTTCGATCAGCTGATGAACGACCATGGCGCGCAGCTGCGTCTCGCGCTCCTCACGCAGGGCAAGCAGGCGCGCCGCGACGCGGTCAAAGCCGCGAAGGCGCAGATGCTCGCCGGCATTGCGGCCGAAGACGTCGAGAAGCTCGAGCCAATCGCAGCGGCATTCGAAGAGATGGAGAAGCGCATCTTCCGCGACGTCGTCGTCAACGAAGGCAAACGCCTCGACAACCGGCAGTTCAAGGAGATCCGTCCGATCGACATCCGGCTCGGCGTTCTGCCGCGCACGCATGGATCCGCGATTTTCACCCGCGGCGAAACGCAGGCGCTGGTCACGGTGACCCTCGGCACTCCCGACGAAGCGCAGAAGATCGAAGACTTCGAAGGCGAGACGTTCCAGCGCTTCATGCTGCACTACAACTTCCCGCCGTTCTCGGTGGGCGAAGTGAAGTTCCTCCGCGGCCCGGCGCGCCGCGAGATCGGCCATGGCAATCTCGCGCGCCGCGCGCTGCAGCCGCTCCTGCCGCCGGAGAGCGAGTTCGCGTACACGATCCGCTGCGTGTCGGACATCCTCGAATCGAACGGTTCGTCGTCGATGGCCTCGGTCTGCGGCGGCTCGCTCGCGCTCATGGAAGCAGGCGTGCCGGTGCGCGCCGCCGTGGCCGGCGTGGCAATGGGCCTCGTCAAGGAGGCCTCGCGCACGGCAGTCCTGACGGATATCGCGGGCCTCGAGGACCACGAAGGCGACATGGACTTCAAAGTCGCCGGCACCCGGAAGGGCATCACCGCGCTGCAGATGGATATCAAGGTATCCGGCATCTCGCGCGAGATCATGGCCCAGGCGCTGCAGCAGGCGAAGGAAGGGCGGCTCTTCATCCTCGACAAGATGGACAACGTGATCGCGAAGCCGAACGAGGAGCTCTCCGAGTTCGCGCCGCGGCTCTACACGATCTACATTCCGAAGGACCGCATTCGCGACGTCATCGGCTCCGGCGGGAAAACGATCCGCTGGATCGTGGAGGAGACCGGCACGAAGATCGACGTCGAGGACGACGGCAAAGTCACGGTCGCGTCGACCGACGGCGCCTCGGCGCAGCGGGCGATCGACATCATCAAAGGACTCACCGCCTCGCCCGAAATCGGCAAGAACTACAAGGGCACGGTCAAACGCATCGAGCCGTACGGAGCATTTGTCGAGATTCTTCCGGGTCAGGATGGACTGCTGCACATCTCCGAGATGGCGCACACGCGCGTCGGACAGGTCACCGATCTGTTCCAGCTCGGCGATGAAGTCGAAGTGCAGGTCGTTGCCATCGAGCCGGAGACCGGCAAGATCCGCCTCTCGCGCAAACCGCTTCTTCCCCCTCCGACCGAGGAGGAGCTGGCGGCCGCGGCGGCTGCGCGAGCGAACCGGCCGCCCCGTGAAGACCGCGGCGACCGTGGAGATCGTGGCGATCGCGGAGATCGCGGCCGCGGCGATCACCGGCGCCGGCGTCAGGGCTAACCGCTTTGTAACGGCGCGCGACGATCGGCTGCATCAACATCGTCGCGTGCCGTTCGATGTCCATCTCAAGCCCGTCGAAACGCTCGTCTTCCGCAGCGACGTCGTCGCTTTCGGCACCTTTCGCTGCCCGAGCAGCCATTCGCTGTTCAGCGATTCCGGGCCGTGCAGCCATCACACGTTCGTTTTTCCGCGCAGCGCGACGTCCATCCGTCACGAGGGCGGTGAATCGTTCGTCGCCACGCCGAACAGCGCCGCGTTCTACAACCAGCATCAGCGCTACACGCGATCGAAGATCAGCGACGCCGATGCCTCGGACTGGTTCGTCATCGCCGACGACGTGCTGATGGACGCCGTCGCGGTCCACGATCGCGCCGTCGCCGACAGGCCCGCGCGGCCGTTCCGCTTTGCGCACGTCCCCGTCGATGCGCGCGTCTACGCCGCGCAGCGCGGTCTGTTCGACAGCGCGTCCCGGCTGGAGGCGTTCGAGATCGAGGAATCCGTTTTGCGAATCTTCGGACGTCTGCTCGAAACGGCGTATGGACGACTCGCCTCCGTCCGCCATCGCGACGACGTCGAAGAGGTCAAACGCTTCGTCGCCGCCGCACCGGAGAGATCGCCATCTCTGCGCGAGCTCGCTCGGGGCGCCGGATGTTCGCCGTACGAGCTTTGCCGGCGCTTCCGGCGCGAGACCGGATTCACGCTCACGCAGTTCCGCCATTCGCTGCGGCTGCGCATCGCGCTCGAACGGTTGCGCACGTGCGACGACATCACCGGCCTCGCCCTCGATCTCGGCTATTCGAGCCACAGCCACTTCACGTGGGCGTTTCGTCGCTGTTTCGGAATGCCGCCGTCGCGCTTTCGCGCAACAACGTGATAGCTGCAGGCGGCGCGGGGGACCTACGCTGAAACCATGATTCTCGCGCTGCTTCTGCTTTTCGCCGCTGTCGATCCGAATGCGCTGTTTCAGCTCGGGGATCAGAAGTACGCCGCCGGCGATTTCCGCGGCGCACTCGATGCGTACCAGCAGGCACTCGACGCCGGCTACGTTCCGGCGATCGCGGTTCGCATCCACATCATCCGCTCCTACACGCGTCTCGGAGAGAACGACAAAGCATTCGACCGGCTCGGACAGATGGCGCGCAGCGGCTTCGGCGCGACGAACATGCTCAACGCCGATGACGAGCTGCTGTCGCTTCGCGGCGATCCGCGATGGAAAACGACGATGGCAGAGATGGACCGCAACGCCCATCCGTGTCTCAGCGCGCCGGAATACCGGCAGTTCGATTATTGGCTCGGCGAGTGGGACGTGGAGATCGGCGGGCAGAAGCTCGCGAGGAGCAGCATCCAGCTGATCCTCGACGATTGCGTGATCTTCGAGAACTACACCGATTCGCGCGGTTACGCCGGCAAGAGCTTCTCGATCTACGACGCCGCGCACAAAAAATGGGAACAGCGCTACGTCGACACCGGAGGCTCCTTCCACGAATGGAGCGGCGGCCTCGAAAACGGCGTGATGACCTTCTACTGGAATCAGATGCGGATGACGTATCTGAAGGAAGGCCCCGATCGCGTGCGGCAGGTCATCGAGACCTCCACCGACGGAAAGAGCTGGACGAAGGCGTACGACGGCTTGTACGTGCGGCGCCGTTAGGCACAGGCCGCGTGCCGAGGAACGATTCGCGAAAGCGAAAGGTGGGACGGGCTCTCGGCCGGCCCCTGAGTCGGCCGAGAGTGAGGGTCGGCGCTACGCTGTGGCCGGCGCTGCTGTCGTGGGATCGATGATCGTTCGTACCTGCGAGACGCGATTCGCCGGAAAGCCGCCGAGCTTCGCGTGCTCGCGAACATCGCTCTCCTCCTCCGCGAGGTAGACGCAGTAGATTTTGTCGTCGGTGACGTAGCTCTGCACCCACTGGATTTTCGGTCCCATCGCCCTCAGCACGCCGCACGACGCCTCGGAGATCGCTTGCAGCTCACGATCCGTGAGTTTGCCCGCACCCGCGAGCTCGCGTTCAATCACAAATTTCCTCATTCGATTCACTCCTTCACGCTCGTTCAAGGGACGCTCGAATCCTAGCATCGCCATCCGAACGGAACCGTAACGTGATAAAAACGAAAGTATGAAGAAGCGAGCGCTGTTCGTCCTTTTCTTGTCGACTTCATTATTCGCAGCGACACCCGATGTGTCGATTCTCAAAAACCTGCAGTACCGCGAGGTCGGTCCGTATCGCGGCGGACGCGTCGCCGCGGTCGAAGGCATCGCCGGCGAGCCGGACACGTACTACTTCGGCTCCACCGGCGGCGGCGTTTTCAAGACGACCGACGGCGGCCAGACGTGGAAGCCCGTCACCGACGGCTTCTTCGGCGGAACGATCGGTGCGATCGCCGTCGCGCCGTCCGATCCGAGCGTCGTCTACGTCGGCACCGGCGAAGAGACCATTCGCGGAAATGTCTCGCCCGGCAACGGAATGTGGAAATCGACGGACGCCGGCAAGACGTGGACGCACATCGGACTCGAGGACTCGTACCACATCGGGCGCGTCCGCGTGCATCCGACGAATCCCGATCTCGTCTACGTCGCTGCGATGGGTCACGCATTCGGACCGAACGACATGCGCGGCGTCTACCGCAGCAAAGACGGCGGCAAAACGTGGGAGCGGATTCTGTTCGTCAATCGCGAGTCGGGCGCTGTCGATCTGACGCTCGATCCGTCCAACCCGCGGATCCTCTACGCATCGACGTGGCGCTTCCGCCGCGGCCCGTACTTTTTCGAGAGCGGCGGCGAAGGCTCGGCGCTCTGGAAATCCACCGACGGCGGCGACACGTGGACAGAGCTCTCCCGCAACAAAGGCATGCCGAAGGGAACGCTCGGCATCATCGGCGTGACGGTCTCGCCGTCGAATCCGCAGAACGTCTATGCGATCGTCGAAGCGAAGGACGGCGGCGTCTATCGCTCGCGCGACGGGGGCGAGACGTGGTCGAAGACCAGCAGCAGCTCCGATCTGCGCCAGCGCGCGTGGTACTACACGCGGATCTACGCCGATCCGAAAGACGAAGACACGGTGTACGTGCCGAACGTCAGCTTCCTCAAATCGAAGGACGGCGCGCGGACGTGGAGCCGGATCGGCACACCCCACGGCGACAATCACGATCTCTGGATCGCGCCCGACAATCCTCTGCGGATGATCGAGGGCAACGACGGCGGCGCGATCGTCACCACCGACGGCGGCGAGAGCTGGTCCTCGCTCCTCAATCAGCCGACGGCGCAGTTCTATCGCCTCTCCGTTGACACCGACTTCCCCTACCACATCCTCGGTCCGCAGCAGGACAACACCGCCGTGCGCATTCGCAATCGGACGGGCGGCGGCGGAATCGGCGAGCGCGATTGGGACGTCACCGCCGGCGGCGAGAGCGGCTACATCGTCGCCGATCCGACGAATCCCGACATCGTCTACGGCGGCTCGTACGGCGGGCTGCTCATCAAGCTGAATCACCGCACCGGTGAAGTCCGCGACGTCAATCCGTGGCCTGACAATCCGATGGGCTGGGGCGACGCGCCGCTCAAGCAGCGCTTCCAGTGGAACTTCCCGATCTTCTTTTCACCGAACGATCCCCACACGATGTACGCCGGGTCGCAATACCTGCTCAAGACGACGAACGGCGGCGCGAGCTGGCAGATCATCAGCCCCGATCTCACGCGCAACGATCCGTCGAAGATGCAGCCGACCGGCGGCCCGATCACGAAAGACAACACGAGCGTCGAGTACTACTGCACCGTTTTCTACGGCGCCGAATCCCCGGTCGAGCCGGGCGTGATCTGGGTCGGCTCCGACGACGGGCTCGTCCACGTCACGCGCGACGGCGGCCAGCATTGGGAGAACGTCACGCCTCCGAAAACGATCATGCCCGAATGGATCATGATCAACGAGATCGAAGCGAGTCCGTTCGACAAGGGCGCCGCGTACGTCGCCGCGACGATGTACAAGTCCGACGATTTCCATCCCTACCTCTACAAGACGACGGACTACGGGAAGACGTGGACCAAAATCGTCGATGGGATTCCGAGCAACGAATTCACGCGCGTCATCCGCTCCGACACGAAGAAGCGCGGCCTGCTCTTCGCCGGCACCGAACGCGGCGTGTACGTCTCGTTCGACGACGGCGCGCATTGGCAGTCGTTCCAGCAGAAGCTGCCGATCGTGCCGATCCACGACATGCTCGTGCACGACGATGCGCTGATCCTCGCCACGCATGGCCGCGGATTCTGGATGCTCGATGACATCGAGCCGCTGCGCCAGCTCACGCCGGAGATGGCCACCGAAGCGGTGCACCTCTTCACGCCCGCGCCGGCCGTCCGCATGGAAGGCGGCGGCGGGTTCGGACGCGGAGGACGCAATGAGGGCACGAATCCGCCGAACGGCGTGATTGTCGATTTCCTCATTCACGATCAAAAGCCCGGCACCAAACTCTCGCTCGCGTTCCTCGGTCCCGACGGCAAAGTGCTGCGCGAGCTCAAAGGTGACGTGCAGGCCGAGGCGGCGAAACCGGTCGAAGTCAAAGGCGGGATCGTGCCGCCGCCGACTCCCGCCGCGGCGACCGAAGCGATGCAGACGCGCAAGGTCGCGGTGAAGTCGGAAGGGGGCGCGGCGGAGCAGCAGCCGACGTCCGAATCGGCGACCGAGCAGGCCGAGGAGGAGGAGGGCGGCCGCCGCGGACGCGACATGGATCGTTTGAACGGCATCGTCAACGGCGAGAATCGCGTCGCCTGGAATCTGCGCACCGAGGAAGCGAAGCGCTTCCCCGGTCTGGTCATGTGGGCCGGCGGTACGCAAGGGCCGCGCGTAGTCCCGGGAACGTACACCGTCCGTCTGACGGTCGGCGATCAACCGGCGCAGACCGCGACGTTTGATTTGAAGCCCGACCCGCGCTCGGCCGCGACCGCCGCGGATCTGAAAGCGCAGTTCGATTTCGTCACCGGCGTTCACGAGAAGCTGTCCGAAATCAACAACCAGGTCATGCGCATCATGGACGTGAAGAAATCGCTCGCCGACATCAAGAAGCGATCGGCCGGCAACAAGGCGGTCGTGGATGCCGCGAACGATCTCGAGAAGAAACTCACCACGGTCGAGGAAGCGCTCTATCAGACGAAGAACCACAGTCCGGAGGATCCGCTGAACTTCCCGATTCAGCTCAATGACAAGCTCGCCGGCGTCGCCGATTCGGCGGCCATCGGCTCCGACGCGCCGACGGCGCAGCAGATCGCGGTGCGCGACGAGCTGTACGCGCAGATCGATCCGCTTCTCGCGCAGCTGAAGACGATCTGGGACACGGACCTGCCGGCGTTCAACAAGCTGGTGGCCGATCAAAAGGTACCGGCGATTGCGCTTTCGACGAAGTAACCGGGCAGGGGCGGCGGGCGTCGTGCCCGCCGCTGCGCGGCCGCGGGCGGCCGCTCCCGCACGAATCGAGGTGCGATGAGCCGCCGCTGGATTTTCCTCCTGAAGTTCGTCGGGCTGCTCATCCTCTTCGAGGTGCCGCTGCTCATTCCGGCCGTCGATCAGAATGTCGTGCGGCCGGTGTCGGCGTGGATCGCCGCGGCGGCTGCGGTCGTTCTTCGCGGCCTCCGTCAACATCTCGTGGTGAACGGGACGGTTCTGTCGTCGTCGTGCATTGCGGTCAACATTCAGAACGGCTGCAACGGGCTCGAGACCGTCCTTTTTCTTCTGGCGGCCGTGCTTGCATTTCCGGCGAGCGCAGCGCGAAAGGCGACAGCCGCCGTTGCCGGACTCCTGCTCATCGAAGCGGTCAATCTGATTCGCGTCGTGACGCTGTACCTCATCGGCTGCTATCGCCCTCAGTGGTTCGCGGCGTTCCATCTTGCGATCTGGCAGACGATCGTGTTCGCCACCGCAGTCGTGTTCTTCGCCGCCTGGAGCCGGCGCGCGGTTGCGAGCGCTTAGGTTTGTCGTGGGCGCCGCCGCGGGATTTCTCTTCTGGTGGTATGCGAGTCTCTTCTACAACGGTGCGCTGTCGTTTGCCGCGGAGCGGCTGCTGCAACTCGATCACCGGCTTTGCGGCGCGCATCTCATCGCCGATGGCCGCGAGGTCGACGTCTCGCCGCGCCTGTGCGTCGTGCCGACCGCGATCATTCCCGCCGATCAGCTGACCTACAACATCATTCTTTTCGCAGCGCTCTTCGCGATGCGTTTTCGAAGCGTGCAGACGTTTCTTGCATCGCTTTTCGCGCTCGTCGTCACGCACGTTCTTTCGCTCGCGCTCTCCGTCGAATCAACGTATGCCGGCCGCCTCGGCGAGTGGAGCAACCGGCACTACCGCGGATTCGAGCAGGATTTCTGGACCGGCGCGGAGTTCTGGTGGCGCCTCGCCGGCATGTTCGCATTCGTTTTCATTTGCTGGTGGCTCACACTCGAGCCCGTGTCGCGATACCATCCGCAGCCGAGGAAGAAAAAGTGATTCGAAAATTGATGACGTGCGTCCTGCTTCTGTTCGCATTTCCGTTGCTTGCCGCGGCGAAACCGGCGGCCAAACCCGCTCAGAAACCGGCCGAGAAGGGCGAAAAAGAGAAGGCGCCGTTCGCCGGTCTCGAGCTTCGCGAGATCGGCCCGGCGATGACCTCGGGCCGCATCGGCGACCTCGCCGTCGATCCGCGCGATCCGCACACGTGGTTCATCGCGTCCGCGTCGGGCGGCGTGTGGAAGACGACGAACTCCGGCACGACGTTCGTTCCGGTTTTCGATCACGAGGGTTCGTTCTCGATCGGCTGCGTGGCGATCGATCCGCACAACTCTCTCGTCGTTTGGGTCGGTACCGGAGAGAACAACTCGCAGCGCTCCGTCTCGATGGGCGACGGCGTCTACAAGTCGGTCGATGGCGGCAAGTCGTGGAAAGACGTCGGCCTGAAAGACTCCGAGCACATCGGAAAGATCATCATCGATCCGCGCAACTCCGATGTCGTCTACGTCGCAGCGCAGGGTCCGCTGTGGGCGTCCGGCGGCGATCGCGGACTCTACAAAACGATGGACGGCGGAAAGACCTGGAAGGCGGTTCTGACGATCAGCGCGGATACCGGCGTCACCGACGTCGTGTTCGATCCATCGAATCCCGACACGCTCTATGCGGCGTCGTATCAGCGGCGCCGTCACGTCTACACGCTCATCGACGGCGGTCCGGAATCGGCGGTCTACAAATCGACCGACGCCGGCGCGACGTGGACGAAGCTCGACAAGAACGGCCTGCCGAAAGAGGACATGGGGCGCATTGGACTCGCCGTCGCGCGCAACAACCCGAACATCGTCTACGCGACAGTGGAGTCGACGCGAAAGGCCGGCGGCTTTTTCCGTTCGAGGGACGGCGGCGCAAATTTCCTGCGGATGAACGAGTACGTCGCGCAGGGGATGTACTACGGCGAAATCTTCGTCGATCCGAACGATGACGATCGCATTTACGCGGCGGACGTCTGGGTCCACGTCAGCGACGACGGCGGCAAGACGTGGCACCAGATCAACCACAAGAACAAGCATCCCGACAATCACGTCGTCTGGATCGATCCGTCGAACAGCGATCACCTGCTCGTCGGCTGCGATGGTGGGCTCTACGAGACGTTCGACCGCGCATCGACGTGGAACTTCAAAGCGAATCTGCCGGTGACCCAGTTCTATCGCGTCGC
Source organism: Thermoanaerobaculia bacterium (assembly GCA_035516895.1). Lineage (GTDB taxonomy): Bacteria > Acidobacteriota > Thermoanaerobaculia > Gp7-AA8 > Gp7-AA8 > Gp7-AA10. The sequence continues at coordinate 10,211 of DATIZY010000127.1, forward strand.
CGCCGACAACGCGCTTCCGTTCTACAGCGTCTACGGCGGCACGCAGGACAACTTCTCCCTCGGCGGCCCGACGAGAACGCCCGACGTGCGCGGCATCTCGAACGAGGACTGGTACGTCACGCAGGGCGGCGACGGCTTCCACTCCGTCGCCGATCCGAAAAATTCGAACACGATCTACGCCGAAGCGCAGAACGGCAATCTCGTGCGCTTCGACAAACGCACGGGCGAGGGCGTCGATATCCAGCCGCAGCAGACCGGAACGATGGAGCCGCTGCGCTTCAACTGGGACTCGCCGATCATCGTCAGCCCGTTCGACAGCAACCGGATCTATTTCGCGTCTCAGTATCTGTTCCGCAGCGACGACCGCGGCAACACGTGGAAGCAGATCAGCCCCGATCTCACGCGCCACCTCGACGTGAATACGCTTCCGATCATGGGACACGTGTGGGGAATCGACGCCGTGGCGAAGAACCAGTCGACGTCGTGGTACGGCAACATCGTGTCGCTCGCAGAATCGCCGAAGCAGGAGGGGCTGATCTATACCGGCTCGGATGACGGTCTCATTCAAGTGACGGAGGACAACGGAGCGAACTGGCGGAAGATCGACAGCGTTCCGGGCGTGCCCGACAAATCGTACGTTTCGGACCTCGAGCCGTCGTGGGCCGACGCGAACACCGTCTACGCCGCGTTCGACAATCACAAGGTCGGCGATTTCAAACCGTATCTGTTCAAGAGCACTGACCGCGGCCGCACGTGGAAGTCGGTGACCGGCGATCTGCCCCAGCGCGGAAGCGTTTACACCGTCGTCGAAGATCCGGGCGACGCGAACCTCATTTTCGCCGGCACCGAGTACGGCCTCTTCTTCTCGCAGGACGGCGGCGGCAAGTGGACGCAGGTCAAAGGCAAGTTCCCGACGATCGCGGTCCGCGATCTCTGGATCCAGCAACAGCACAACGATCTCGACATCGCAACGTTCGGCCGCGGCTTCTGGGTGCTCGATGATTACACCCCGCTGCGCACTCCGGCCGCGGATCTCGAATCGCACGACGTAACGCTGTTCCCGACGCCCGACGCGGATCTCTACATCGAGCGCTCGCAGCTCGGTCTGCGCGGAAAATCCTTCCAGGGCGACACATTCTTCACCGCGCCGAACCCGCCGTTCGGCGCCGTCTTCACGTACGACCTCAAGAAAGAGATCGAAACGAAGGAGAAGCAACGCTGGCAGGCGGAGTCGAAGATCGAGAAGGCCGGCGGCAACGAGCCCGTATCCATTCCGGCCCTCGAAGAGCTCCGCGCCGAGTCGCGCGAGATCGAGCCTTCGATGGTGCTGGTGGTCTCCGATTCCGACGGCAACGTCGTTCGACGCGTCAGCGGTCCGGTGACCGCGGGCATTCATCGCGTCGCGTGGGACCTGCGCTATCCATCGCCGTCGCCCGTCGAGTTGAGAGCGGAGGGCGAAGAGAATCCGTTCCAGCAGGCACCTCCCGGCCCGCTCGCGGCGCCGGGCAAGTACAGCGTGCGTCTCTACGAACGCGTCGGCGGAGTCGAGACGCCGGTTGGCGAGGCGCAGACGTTCAACGTCGTGCCGCTGTACCTGTCGATCATGAATGAAAGCGATCGGGCGTCGGTGCTCGACTTCTCGAAGAAAGCGGCGCGGCTGCAAAGCGCCGTCATGGGTGCCTCGCGTGCCGTCACCGATGCGTTGACGCGCGTCGAGTACATGCGGCATGCGATCGACGAGATGCAGAACGTCGATCCGAAGCTCGTGTCGCAAATCAACGCGGTCAACACCGCGCTGCTCGACGTTCGCGACGAGATCCGCGGCGATCCGATTCTGCGCGCGCACAACATGCCCGAGCCGCCATCGCTCCTGAACCGCGTCGGCACCGCTGTCGGTGTCCTCGGCACCACCTCCGCGCCGACGGCAACGCAGCGCGAGGCGCTCGATCTCGCAACAGCCGAGGCGTCGAAGATGCTCGATCGGTTGCGGATGCTGATCAACACCGATCTCGTATCGATCGACCAACAGCTCAATGCCGCCGGCGCGCCGTGGACGCCGGGGAGGGTGCCGACGCTGCATTGAAAGTGAGGCGTTAGGCGTTGGGTGTTGGGTGTTGGGCGTTGGGCGTTAGGCGTTAGGCGTTAGGCGTTGGGTGTCAGGCGTCAGGCATCGGGCGTCAGGCGTCGGGGGCCGGGGGTCTGGCCTCATGAGATCTTTGAGGCCTGAGGCCTG
>DATIZY010000128.1:0-25647 GCA_035516895.1 Thermoanaerobaculia bacterium
GTGTCCGAGCTCGTGAACGAGTATCGTCAGCGGATGCAGGATGAAGCGAATGAACGGAAACGCATACGCGAGGACGGCCAGCGCGAATCCGGTCGCCACGATTTTGAAGTCGCCGGCCCTCACCCGCGACTCCGCGGAAACCTCCGCCGGCGCCTCCGTCTCGGCAGCGTGGTGGTCCCATTCGACGGAGCTCACGTGCGCCCTCGGGCCGGCAGCGGGGTCGAATTTTCTGAACACCACGCCGCAGCGCGAGCATTCGGTCGCGCTTTCGGGCTCCTCGAATCCGCACTTCGGGCACGCTACGGTAACCAAGGGATCTGAGGAAGGGTATCAGGAACCACCGGGAATGTGTCATCGGTCAGCCACTGCATCAGCAGATTCGTGAACCAGGGGCTGCGCGGATCGCCGCTCACACCGCCCGGCAGACTCGAAACGCCCTGGACGAACCCGGGCTGCATGTTGCCGACGTAGCGGCGGTTGGGTCCGCTGCCGAACATGAATCCGTCGACGCTGTTCGCGCGCGCATCGTGTGTTGCCGCGTCGACCGTCTCGAATCCGCCGTCGGTCGCAATGCCTTCGAGACCCGGCACCGACGGGAACGGCGCGGGACCGGCGGTCGCGCCGGGCGAAAAGATGTTGCCCATCAGATGCGAGAAGACGACGCGATGCAGCAGACCCCAGCGATAGTCGCTCGGATTCGTCGAGTTGTTGAACGCCGCCGCGAAGTCGTCGCTCGACAGCATCGTCAGAGCATCGCCGACGCTCTTCAAAATGAGGATGTCGCGCCGCGCATTGGCGTCGCTCACGCCGGGGACGTTGAAAAAATTCACACCCGATGCGCCCTGTCCCTGGGTCGTCGCGTAATTGTCAAGCTGGAAGCGCAGCGCGGAGAGCGTCTGCTGATCGGGCGGAAGCGGAAGGGTGAGCGTCTCGAGCACCGTATCGATCGTGTTCGCGAGGAACTTGCTTCGCCACGCCGCGTAGATCGTCGCGGCGACGCTGCTGTTGATCTCCTGCGGCGACGGCGATGTGAGCACGCCGTTCGTCTCCGATGCGTCGTAGCCGGTGTCGATGCCGGTGGGCGTCGAGAAGTCCCACGCGCCGAGCTGCTTCACCGCCGCGGCGATGGTCGGATTGGCGCCGAGGATCGCGAGAGTGGGGTCGGCGTTGTTCGAGAGCGCGTTCGCCTCCGCCTGCACGATGTACGGCACGAACACTTCGGCATCGATCAGCACCGTGTCGGCCTGAATCGATTGCATGTCGGCCACGGACATTTTTCCGCTCGCGAGCTTCTGACGCACGAGCTGGGTGATGCGGCCGGCGCGGAAGCCGTCGTAACCGGGATTCAGATAGAGAATGCCGCCGCCCGGGCGCAGCGTGTTCAGCGGATTGTTGTCGAGGGTCTGTCCGATCGGATCGTTGTTCGCGTTGACGAACCAGCCGTTCGACGGGTTCACGACCTGCGGCATCTCGGAGTACGGCAGGATCTCGTAGGGGATCGCCTGGTTGGGCTGCGGATGCGCGACTGCCATCCACTCGTTGCCGCCCTGTCCGTTTCGGATGAAGTACGGCGGCAGCCCGTTGACTTTGCCCGCCTGCAGGTCTTCGCGAATGGGCAGCTCGCCGCTCGTCAGATACGCGATGTTGCCGTCGACGTCAGCGTAGGCGAAGTTCTGCGATCCGAAATCGAAGTACTGCAGCGCGTTCTTGAAGTCATCGAGGTTCTTCGCCTGATCGACGAGCAGAAACGTTTTGAGCTCGTGCGTCGGATAGAAGCCGGTGTATTGGACGCTGACCGCGATGCCGCTCGTCGCGTCGAACTGCAGGATCGGACCGTGGCGCGGAACGATGAGCGTTGCCGCGGGAACGTCGCTCGAAGGCGCCACCGTTGTCAGGCCGCCGGCGAAGTTGTTCACCTTGAACACCTGCGGGATCGCCAGCACGGCTTCTTTCTTGCCGAGGTACAGCGAAGAGAAGCCGCTCGGTGATGAGGTGTCGGGGACGAGCTGCTCCTGATAGAGATCGGTCACGTCCATCGGATGCACCGTCGAACCCCACGCGATGTGCTCGTTTTGTCCTTGAATCACGCCGGGCGCACCAGGGAAGCCCATTCCGGCGACGTTCATCTTTCCGGGAACGCGAATCGAGATCGGATAGAAATTCGGAGGGGTGACGAGCGACAGATGCGGATCGTTTGCGATGAGCGCGTTCCCCGTCGCCGAATTTTTCGGCGCAATCGCCCACTCGTTCGATCCGGCGTGGAGCCGCGCATCGACCGCCGCCTGCAGCACATCATTGTGGCGAATCTGCGCGCGATACGACCTCAGGAGGCCAAGCGTCTCGGGCTTGATCCAGCTCGTGTCGAAATTCGGCGACTGCGCGCCGCTTCCGCGCATCGCGTGCGCGCGAATCGGCTCCGATGCCCCGGCGCCGGTCGCGTCGGGAATCACGGCGGCGCTCGTGAACGGTGCAACGCGCCACGTGTCGGTGAAGAGCGCCGAGCCGTCGAAGCCGACGATTGTCCCCGCCGTCTCGTCCGACAGCAGCGCGACGGTGTTGTCCAGATCGAGATCGAACGACAGGCCGAACGCGATCAGCTTGCCGACGGCGATCGTGTCGGTGTCGTTCCATGCCGGAATCGAATTGACGCCGAGCAGCGAGTACTCGGGCGGAAGCTGATTCGGATGCGCCTGCAGATACGCGTTCACGCCGGCGGTGTACGCGTCGAGCGCGTCCTTCTCATCGCTCGAAAGCGCTGCGAGAGTCGCATCGGCGGCGCGCCGCAGACCGAGCGTGCGCAGCTGAACGTCGTTGGACAGCGCCGGCTCGCCGAGGAGCTCCGCGAGTGTGCCGGAGGCGATGCGGCGGTTCGTGTCCATCTGAAACAGCCGGTCCTGCGCGTGAAGCCATCCGTTGAGGAACCAGGCGTCGTGCATGTTCAAGGCGAGGACGTGCGGGATTCCGTTGGCTTCGCGGATGACCATGCCCGGCTGCTGCATGCCGCTGAGCTTCGTCATCTGTCCGATCGGCAGATCCTGTGCGGACACGGAAAGCGCGGTGAGAACAGCGAGGGCGAGGCCGAGGGACCGATGCATCGAACGCCTCCTTGCGTGCCACGTTATACCGCTTGGAGATGTGAAATCTGAAATTTCAAATGAAAAATGAAAAATGAAAAATGAAAAATCGAAAACGGATCGCGAGAAGTTTTACCGTGTGCCCGGCCGTGAGGTTTTTTGGTGTGCGTTTGCGGAGCGTCTTTTTCATTTGACATTTGAAATTTGAAATTTGAAGTTCCGGCGACACTCCGGCATAGAATGCGTTCCGCAAGGAGCGCTTATGCGAGCCGTTCCGGTTCTGGCCATCGCGCTGATCGCATTTCCGGTGTTCGCGCAGACGAACGACGTCGCCGTCTGGGGCGGGTCGAGCCGTGTCGGAAACACACCGACGATCGGCAGCAATGTCCATTTCGATCGCGGCAGCGCGTACGGCGTCAGCTTCACGCACTTCTTCAGCCATCACTACGCCGCCGAAATCGCCGCATACGAGCTGCGGCATGACGGAACGATTCGTGTCGCCGGCGTCGATGCGCTCGACATCGGCCGCCTGACCATGACTCCGCTGACGGCGACGCTGCAATGGCACGCCGAGCACGAGCATCGCTTCGATCCCTACGCCGGCGCCGGTCTCGCGTGGGTGCACGCGAGCAACATCCACAGCTCCGACCTGACGAACGCCGGCATCGGCACCGTCCACGTCGAGAGCCGTGTCGGCTTTACGGCCCTCGCAGGCGCGTCGTACGCGATCACGCATCCGTTTGCGGTCGCCGTCGAGGCGCGCTACATCGGATATCAGCCTTCATCGGGACCGGCCGACGCGCGCCTCAAGCTCCAGCTCAGCCCGCTCGTCTACTCCGTCGGCCTTCGCTGGCGCTTCTGAAGAGCCGCAGCGCGTCCGCGCTGCGGCGTTGTCTGTTGTCTGTTGTCTGTTGTCTGTTGTCTGTTGTCGGACGACCGAAGGACAGCCGGCGACGTGGAACCCGACGATCTGACAACTGGCAACCGACTTCTCACTTCTGACTTCTGACTTCTGACAACTGACAACTGACAACGCGCCGCGAAGCGGCGCCTAACGCGCTACGGCCGGCGCTGTTCGATGAGCCACGCGATCACGTGCGTCTCGGTGTACGCCGGATCCCACGCGTTGTGACCGGTGTGCGCGAACTCCGTGTATCCCGCGCGCGGACCGAGCGCGCGCGCCATCTCGCGAGATTCCTCGACGCTGACGACCGTGTCGTCCGCGCCGTGAAAAATCCAGATCGGAATGTGCGGCACACGTCTCGCGAAGCGGTCGAAGGTCTCCGTCGTCGCCGCGCCGAGATCCGGAAGATTTCGCGATCGATGCACGTATCCGCACACCACCGCCAGCGCCGACCACTTCCGCGGATATCTCGCTGCGAGAGACCAGGCGCCGGCGCCGCCCATCGACATGCCGGTCAGCGCGACGCGCTTCCTGTCGATCGGGAACTCGCGCTCCGCCGCAGCGAGTGCGGCGATCGCGATCTCCTGCGCAGCGGGACCGACCCACGCTTCGCGAAGCGGACATTGCGGAAAGACGATGATCGCGCGCGGATCGATCGTGCCGTCGCTGAGAGCGCGACCGAGGCCAACGGTGGTTTGTTTGAGGCCGTCGTCGCCGCGCTCGCCGGCGCCATGCAGAAAAAGGATCGCCGGCCATTTCCGCGAAGTGTCGTACCCCGCCGGAACCCAGATCTGAAACTTGCGCTCGACGCCGTCGACGTCCACGGATCGCGCAACGAATGATCCCGCCATGATTGCCGCCATAATCATGGTGTGATCTTCCTACTTTTCGCTACGCTCCACCTCGCGCACCTCGGCGACTTCAAGCTCGACAACGGACAGACGATCCACGATTGCATCGTCGGCTACCGCACGTACGGCGAGCTCGCGAGCGACAAATCGAATGCGATCGTCGTCCTGACGTGGTTCGGCGGCACGACCGAAGGCCTCGAGACGTGGATCGGTCCGGGCAAGCTGTACGACACGTCGAAATACTTCGTGATCTCGATCGACGCGTTCGGCGACGGCATCTCGTCATCGCCTTCGAACGGCGCGAATGAAACATTCACGATGCGCGACATGGTGCGCGCGCAGCACGAGCTCGTCACGCGCGAGCTCGAGCTCGATCATGTGTTCGCGGTCAGCGGGCTGTCGATGGGCGGCATGCAGACGTTTCAATGGATCGCGTCGTATCCCGAATTCATGAAGAAGGCGGTTCCGATCGTCGGCTCGACGAAGCTGACGAGCTACGACCTGCTGCTGTGGAAATCGGAGCTGAACGCAATCGGAGAGCCCGGCGGAATGAAGACCGCAGCCGACATCAACGAGATGCATCTGCACACGCCGGCGTGGTTTGCCTCGCACGTGAAGGACGTCGACGGGCTCATGCACAGTCATGAAGCGTGGATATCAACGTTCAATACACGGAATTATGCCTCGCAGCTGCGGGCGATGATCGGCCTGGACATCGGCGCGCCGCCGCACACGATGCCGCCGGCGCTGGTCGTCGTGTCCGAGCAGGATCTGACGGTCAATCCGGGCCCGGCGACCGAATTCGCAAAAGCGACGCACAACGAGCTTCTCACGCTGACGAGCGACTGCGGTCATCTGGCGACATCATGCGAGTCGGAGCGAATGGTGAAAGCCGTCCACGCGTTTCTGGACGCTGACCACTGACACTGACAACCGACAACTGACAACTGACAACTGACAACTGACAGCGCCGTAGCGCGCCAGCGCTACGGCTTCAAGAGCAGCTTGCCCATGGTCTTGCGCGACTCGAGCAGCCGGTGCGCCTCCGCGGCATCTCGAAGCGGAATCTCGCGATCGATCCGCAGCCGCAGCTTGCCCTCGCCGATCCAGCTCAGAACGTCCCGCGCGCGCCACAGCAGCTCGTCGCGCTCGGCGGTGTAGTGCGCGAGGCTCGGCCGGGTGAGGTAGATGCCGTTTTTCGCGAGCCGCGCCGGATCGAACGGCGGAACGGGCCCGCTCGATTGCCCGAAGAGCGCGAGCAATCCGCGCCGCGCGACGCAGTTCAGACTCTTGTCGAACGTCGTCTTTCCGACGGAGTCGTAGACCACGTTCACGCCGATGCCGTTTGTCAGGCGGAGCGTCTCCGCTTCGAAGTCCGTCTCCGTGTATTTGATGACCGCGTCGGCGCCATCCTCGCGCGCGATCTTCGCCTTCTCGTCCGTCGACACCGTGCCGAACACGCGCGCGCCGCGCATCTTCGCGATCTGCACGAGCAGCCCGCCCACGCCGCCCGCGGCCGCATGCACGAGCGCGGACTCGCCGATCTTCAGCGGATACGTCGACAGCGCGAGATAGTGCGCCGTCATGCCCTGCAGCATCGCCGCCGCGGCGGTTTTGAAATCGACGCGGTCGGGAATCGGCACGAGCTTCGATGCCGCCACCACGGCGTAGTCGGCGTACGATCCGGCGCTCATCGCCCACGCGACGCGATCGCCTTTCTTGAAATCGCGAACGCCCTCCCCCGTTTCTTCGACCACACCCGCCCCCTCGGAACCCGGCGTCAGCGGAAGCGGAAGCTTGTACAGGCCCGTGCGATGATAGACATCAATGAAGTTGATGCCGATCGACTCGAGGCGGACGAGCACTTCGCCGGCCTTTGGGTTCGGCTTGTCGGTTTCCACGTATTCGAGCGCTTCGGGTCCGCCGGTTTGCCTGACTTGAATCGCATGCATACGAGCGCGAATTGTATGCGGCCCGGCACGAGCTGAGCATTCCATCCTCGGCCGATGGTGCAAGTCGCATTGGAAGAGCCCGTTGAGGAAGAGCGCCCCGAGCCTCCAAGGCCGACGCTCCACATCCTCAGGATTCTCCCCGTCGTCATCGTTCTCGCGCTGCTGGCGAATTTCGTCCTCCCCCGCATCGGCACGATCGAAGAGGCAATCGCAACGATTCGCACGATGGCGCCGTGGGCCATTGCGCTCTCGGTGACGATGGAGTGCCTCAGCTACGCGTCGAACGGTGCGCTGCTGCAGGCGATCGTCGCGCTGATGGGCGAGCACATCTCGCTTCGGCGCGCCGCGGCGATCGAGATCGGAGCGGCGACCGTCGCCATCGTCGCCGCCGGCGCGCTCGGCTTCGGCGCCGCGATCTACCGCTGGACGCGCAACTCGGGTCTGTCGAAGCGCACCGCAATGCTCGCGAGCTGGCTGCCCTCGGTTTTCGATTCCGTGACGATGATCGTCTTCGCGCTTTTCAGCGGCATCGAGCTGGTCCTCATGCACCGCCTGTCGCACGCGACCTTCATTGCGCTGGTGATTGTGATCTCCGTCCTGCTCGCAATGGTCGCCGCGATCGTGATGCTGCTCGTCAAGAACGAATGGCTGATCGCGCTCAGCACGTTCGCCGCGCGCGTGATTCGGAGAGTGCGGCCGTCGGTCGACGACGTGAAGTTCGTGGACGCAGCGGAGCGTGCCGCCGAAACGTGGCACACGCTGAAGCGCGGCGGCTGGATCAAGCCGACCGCGAGCTCGCTGATGGTGATGACCTTCGATTTTCTCTGTCTGCGATACGCGCTGCTCGCCGCGGGAGTGCATCCGATGTTTTCTCTCATCCTCGCCGGCTACGGCGTGCCTCTCCTCCTCGGCCGCGCCAGCTTCATCCCGGGCGGCATTGCGGTGACGGAAGTCGCCATGGCGGCGATCTACGCCGGTCTCGGCGTCCCGACGGCCGCTGCCGTCGTGGCTGTGCTCGTTTACCGCTTGATTTCGTTCTGGATCCCGGCGCTGATCGGCATCCCCATTGCGGTCGCATTGCACGCTCAGCGGCGTTGATACAGGCGCGCGGCTTGCTCTTTTTCTTGTGGAGGTTACGACATGAATCGACTACGCATCAGCCTGGCGGCGATGACGGCTCTGCTCCTCATGGCCGGTTGCGGCAGCATTGGGAACGTCCTCGGCACAGGAAACTATCCGGGAAATACGCAAAGCCTTTCGGGGAACGTCAATTCCATCGATTCCAACGCTCGGAGAATCGATCTGAATTCAAACGGCTACAGGACATCGTTCTACTACGACTCCGGAACGGAATTCACGCTCAATAACCAGCGCGTGAGCCCGAACGCGATCCGGCAGGGCGACTACATCACTGTCCAGGCCTATAACAACGGCGGCGGCCAGTTGATCGCTCAAAATGTTTATGACACGGGCGGCGGAATGGCGAGCGGATACCCGTATCCGGCGCCGAATCCCGGCAACGACTACCCGAACAATGGTCAGAACTTCACGATCAGCGGCACGGTGAATTACGTCGACACCAGCGCACAGCGCATCGACCTGTCATCGGCGTATACGAGCTTGCGGACCAACGGCGATCCAGGCAGCTATTCGATCTATTACGACTCCGGAACGCCCGTCTATTATCAAGGGCAGACCTATTCGCCGACCGCTCTCGAGCGCGGCGATCAGATCCGTGTGAACGCCTACGACGCCGGCAGCGGCCGCTACACGGCGACTTCAATCGACGTTACGCGAAACGTTCGTCAGCAGTGACTCCCTTTCGGCGGTCTGCTCAACACGAGCAGACCGCTGATTTGAACGACGTGCTGCTCAGCAGCCGGATCATCGCGCGGTCGAGTGCGTGATTGAGAGTCTCCTGATAGTTTTCCACGCTTCCCGAATAGCCGTAATTTTCCGCCGCACCGTCGAACCGCTCTCTCCAGCATGAGCGGCCGTTCGCGCCCATCAGCTCCGCGGTGATCGTGATACGGCCTTCGTATCCGGAGCGATGCAGCACGTTCTCGCTCGTATTCATGTCGTCGACCGAAATCCGCAACCCAGGAGCTCCCGATTTCGTCGTCGCTGCTCCCGAACGGCGAAGAGCGTCGAGTGCGCCCGTGCGCACCCATGCGGCGACGTCGGACGCCGTGGTCACCGCTGCGGAGGGTGAGTCCTTTCCTTCCACGAATCGCTTGCCGATCGCCGCGTCGCTTCGGGCATCTCTCACCTCGACGCTCGAAAGCGCGGCACACGCGGGCAGCGTCGGATATTCACCCGGACTGGCCATGGTCTTGTACATGAGTGGCACCGACAGTGGCGCTACAGTCGATGGCGTTGAACACGCGAGCACTAGAATTGAGATCACCAGAACAGCATTGCGCATCGTTCACGCCTGCAATTTGAGAGTGGGTATAAACGCCGGCGGCCTCCTGACCTTCGTCGCCTGCTCGAATGCATATGCGAATTTCAGCAGTGCCGGCTCGCTCCCGGCGCTCGCAAAGAACGACAATCCCACCGGCAGGCCGAATGCGAATCCGGCCGGCACTGTAACGTGTGGATAACCGGCAACAGCCGATGCCGTCGAATAGCCGCCCGTGAAGTGATCGCCATTGATGAGATCCGTTGGCCACACCGGGCTGCCGGTCGGTGCGACGAGCGCATCGAGTTTGTGCTTCTTGAGCACAGCGTCAATGCCTTCTGCGCGCGACAGCCGGTGGTTCTTTGCCAGCGCGTTCTTGTATTTGGGATCGGTCAATGGACCCTTTTCCTGCGCCTTGATGAAGAGCTCCTGTCCGAAATACGGCATCTCGCGGTCGCGATGCTCTTCATTGAACTTGATGAGGTCCGCAAGACTGCGCGGGGCGACATTCGCATTGAGCCCACTCAGGTACTTGCCAAGATCGGTCTTGAACTCGTACAAGAGCACTTCCTGCTCCGTATCGTCGTACTTCCCCGTTGTGGCCATATCGGCGGAGTCGACAAGAACGGCGCCGAGGCGTTTGAGGACATCGAGGGCGTCTTTCATGATCGCGTCGGTCGCGTCATTGATCCCGAAAAACTTCCGCGCCACTCCGATGCGTGCGCCCCTGAGGCCGTTCGCGTCGAGCGATTTCGTGTAATCGAGCGGCTTCTGCACGAGCGCGCCTAACAGAATCGCCGCGTCCGTGACGGTCCGGCACATCGGACCGGCGGTGTCCTGGCTGTGGGCGATCGGAACGATCCCGGCTCCGCTGATCAGGCCTAACGTCGGTTTGACGCCGACGAGTGCCGATGCGGACGACGGGCAGACTACCGAACCGTCCGTTTCCGTCCCGACGCCGACCGCCGCGAGGTTCGCGGAAATGCCGGCACCCGTTCCGGAGCTCGACCCGCACGGATTGCGGTCGAGCACGTAGGGATTGTGGGTTTGTCCGCCTCGACCGCTCCACCCGGAGGTCGAATGCGTCGAGCGAAAGTTCGCCCACTCGCTGAGATTGGTCTTGCCGATGATCACCGCGCCCGCTTCGCGCAGCTTCTTCGCCACACCGGAATCGCGCGGCGCGATCGAATCGGCCAGCGCGAGCGAGCCGGCCGTCGTGTGCATGCGGTCGGCCGTATCGATGTTGTCTTTGATCAGCACGGGGATTCCGTGCAGCGCTCCGCGCCGCGTCGTTTCGCGATCCATTTGCTCGGCGATCGCCAGCGCGTCGGGATTCAACTCGATGATCGCGTTGATCGCCGGTCCGCGCTTGTCGATCGCATCGATCCGCTCGAGGTACATCTGCGTGAGCGAGCGCGACGTGAAGCGGCCGCTCCGCAGGCCTTCCTGCAATTGGGCGAGCGTCGCCTCTTCGATCTCGAAGGGCGGAGCGGCGGCCGGCTGCTCCGGGCTTTGACGCGCAACGAGTGTGGCGGCCGTGCCGAGGGTCGCGAGAGTGAGAAACGATCTGCGATCGAGGGTCATTCGTCCTTCCCTTTCTTCTCCAGATGGAATCGATGCATGAGGCGATGGAAAAACGGGGCGAGCAAAACACCCGTGGCGGCAATGAGGAACAGGCCTGACAAGAGCGCGTACAGCGACGCGAAGATTTTCCCCGAATTCGTCTTGATCGGATCGACAGGCCCCATGCCGCCGAGGATCATCGACGCGTTCAGCAGGGCGTCGATCCACCGCAGCTTCACGAGCCAGTGATAGCCGGCGACTCCGACCGACAGCGCGATGCAGACGCCGATGAGCACCACTCCGCCGTGCCGCCCGACGCGAAGGGCAAAATCGCGAGGGCTCAGGAGTTTTTCGCCGCGCCGTTCGTACATGTCAGAATGCGCAGCCGTTTGCAGGCGATTCGACTGCTCCGTCACGGCGCGCCGCTGGTTGCGCAGGATATCGCCGATCCGCGTCCGCGCGACGGCGAAGTCCTCGTGAACATCCGCGCCGCGGGCATTTGCCACAGCGACTGCGACTATCGCGCCGATCCCGCTCGCACCGCGGTCCCGCGCACGTTAGGCCACGAAATCGCCGGCGTGATCGCCGGCACCAATCGCCGGGTCGCGCTTCATTACCTGCTGCCGAACGGCGACATGATCGGCAAGGAAGTCGATGGCGGATACGCCGAGAGCATCGTCGTGCCGGCCGGGAACGCGATTCCGATTCCCGACGGCGTCTCCTTCGAGCAGGCGGCGATCATGATGTGCTCCACCGCGACCGCGTATCACTCGCTTCGCCTCGCCGGCTTCCAGCCCGGCGAGACTCTCGCGATCCTCGGTTTCGGCGGACTCGGCATCTCCGCGCTGTTCCTGGCAAAAAAGTCAGGAGCGGGCGAGGTGCGCGTCGTCGAGCGCGTTGCCGGCAAGTTGCAGATCGCCGAACGCTTCGGCGCCAGGGCGGGGCTCGGATCGCCGGACGTGGTGCTCGACTTCGCCGGCAACGCCGCCCTCACGCTCGAGGCGCTTCGCGCGCTGAAGCCCGGCGGACGTTTGATGCTCATCGCGATCCATCTTCACGATTTTGGCTTCGACGCGTACCGGGACATGCTGGCGAAGGAGCGGCGCATCATCGGCGTCTCCGATCACACGGCTGACGAATTGCGGGAGCTGCTGGCGATGGGCCTCGATCTCTCGCCGGCGATCACGCGCCGCGTACCGCTCGATGCGGGCGCGATCAACGCCGTGCTCGAGGATCTCGATTGCGGCACCGCACATCTGCGAAGCGTCATCGTGCCTTAGCGCCGTACCGCAGTGTCAGAAGCTTCGTGGGCTGATCCGGAAGAATCATACACACAAATAAGTCATCATATTCAGTCATAGAAATCGAGGGTGGACTGGCGACGCCGAGGGCGCGGAGGAGATCGGGGATGCGGTCGGAGTGGCTGGCCACCACGACGGTTCCTCCGCCGTGCCGGTTCACGATGTCGGCTGCCAGATCGCGCTCGTAGTTTTTGTTCGTCTCGAAAATCGCAGGCTGCAGCCGGTGCTCCTTCGCGAGAGGAGCGACGGTCTGCTGCGTGCGGACAAACGTCGTCGCGTAAATCGCGTCGATCGTGACGTCCGCGAGCACGCGCGCAAGCTCGTTCGCGCGCGCGAAGCCGGCAGCGCTCAGCGGAGAATTCTGCGTGATGTTCGCGCGATCGGCGTGGCGGACGACGATCACCGTCGTGATCTCCGCCGCATGCGCCGCAACGGCGGCGAGGAGGAGAAGGAAGAGAATCGTTTGACGTTTCACGCGCGGAATCGTATTCCGAATCGTGCTCCCCGCAATTGCCCTCGTCCTCGCGGCGCTCGCGCCGGGCAGTCACACGATTCCGCTCGGCGGCCGCTCGTACATCGCGCACATGCCGGATGCGCGCGGGCCGCTGCCGGTGGTGATCAATTTTCATGGCGGCGGAGGGAACGCCGCACGGCAGGAACGCTTCAGCGGCATGGACGCCGTCGCCGATCGCGAGCATTTCATTGTGGTCTATCCAAACGGCACCGGCCGCGCCGGCATCCTCGTCTGGAACGCCGGCACCTGCTGCGGACGCGCGCCGCTGCAGGGAATCGACGACGTCGGCTTCACGCGTGCGGTGATTGACGATCTCGCGAAACGGACATCGATCGATCGGACGCGCATCTACGCCACCGGAATGTCGAACGGCGCGATGATGGCCTATCGCATCGCTGCCGAGGCGTCCGATCTCGTCGCGGCGATCGCGCCGGTCTCCGGATCGATGACGCTCGTGGATTTTCATCCGACTCTGCCCGTGCCGATCATGCACTTCCACAGCGTCGACGATCCTCGCGCGCTCTACAACGGCGGGCTGGGACCGCCGTTTCCGCTGACCGGCACGCGCGTGCTGCATCCGCCCGTCGAGCGGCAGCTTGCGAAATGGATCGCGCACAACGGCTGCCCGGCGACGCCGAAGGTCGAACGGCGCCTGACAAACGCGACGACGAGCGCGACGAAGCTCGTCTACGCGCCGTGCAGCAGCGGCGCGACCGTCGTGCTCTGGAAGATGACCGGATCGGGCCACGTCTGGCCCGGCAAACCCGCCCGCAGCGAGCGTCTCCTCGGCAAACCGAATCTGCTCATCGATGCGAACGAAGAGATCTGGGCGTTCTTCCGCAATTTCAGGCGGCCAGCGGCAGATGCAGCCGGCTCTTAGGCGGCTCGATGCGGTTGAGAACCGGATCGAGGTCCCACCAGCAGATGCAGAACCAGATCTTCGCGTGTTGTGTCCGAATGTAGCCGTGCAGTGATCGCATAACCCACCCGGCAATCAATGTCGCACCGCGCCGTGGCGTGAGGACGGCCGGTTTGAGGAAAGGCCGCGGACGAAATGTGTCGAAAATGCGGCACAATCGATCGGTGTCCAGAATCGCCGTCGTCGACGACGAAGCGAACATCCGCGAGACGGTCGCCTTCGCATTGCGCCGCGAAGGCTACGAGGTCGAGACGTACGCCGACGGACTCGAGGCCGCGAACGCCTTCACGGCGAGCCTGCCCGATCTGGCGATCCTCGACATCCTCATGCCGCGCATGGACGGCCTCGAGCTCTGCCGGAAAATGCGCGCGATCTCCGAAACGGTGCCGATCATCTTTCTCACCTCGCGCGACGATGAAGTCGACCGCATCCTCGGCCTCGAAATCGGCGCCGACGACTATCTCGTCAAACCGTTCTCGATGCGCGAGCTCGTCGCGCGCGTGCGCGTGCTCTTCCGTCGCGCCGCGCGCCGCGCCACAGTCTCGCGCGACGACGAAACTCTCCTCACCCTCGGCTCCCTCGAGCTCGATCCGCAGCGATTTACCGTGCGATGGAAGGGACATCCGATCGATCTGACGGTCACCGAGTTCATGATGCTGCAGGCGCTGGTCCGTCATCCGGGCCACGTCAAAACGCGCAGGCAGCTGACGCGCGAGGGTTACCCGCACGACAACTACGTCAGCGAGCGCACGATCGACAGCCACGTCAAACGCATTCGCAAGAAATTCGAGGCCGTCGATCCGCAGTTCGATCGCATCGATACCGTGTACGGCATGGGATATCGCTACCAGCCGGAGGGCAAATGAATTTCGAATTTCGAATTTCGAAGGAAGAATTGAGAATCGAATCCGTCGTCCCTCTCTTCATTCTGAATTCGAAATTCGAAATTCGAAATTCGCTGTCGTGAACATCTCCCGCCTCGCTTCTCGCATCTCGGTCCGCCTGGCGCTTTTCAATCTTCTCGTCGTGTTCCTTCCCGTCGCCGGCGTCCTCTTCCTCGGCAGCTACGAGCAGAATCTGGAGCAGACCCAGATCGATTCGATGCAGCGGCAGGCGCGGCTCATTGTCGCGGCGCTGCAAAGCGGATCGAAGCCGCCCTCCGCGCTCGCGAACGTTCGTTTCGGAGACGAGCGGATTCGTATCGTCAGTCCGTCGCGTCGCGTGGTCGCCGACACCGGCCCGCTCACTCCGGCCGAAAACGAGCCGGAGAGTCCGGCGCACGCGAATTGGCTGTACCGCATCGGCGCGGCGATTCTGACCAAGCCGATGCAGTGGCTCCGTCCGATCACGCGTCCGCTCGCGTCGAGCGATGCATACGAACAGTCGCCGGTGCTGCGCGGTCCCGAGATCGATGCGGCGTTCGTCGGACAGACGGGCGTCGAGAAGCGCGTGTCGTCTGCTCCCGGCCGTCAGGTCACGCTCTACACCGCGGTGCCGATGTATCAGCGCGGCAACGTCATCGGCGCCGTGCTGGTTTCACAGACGACCGACGACATTCGCGACAACATTCATACGGTGCGCCTCGCGATCCTGCAGATCCTTCTCGCGGCGGTGATCGTCGCGACGGTGCTCACGCTGCTCGTCAGCACGACGATCGTCCAGCCGCTGCGGCAGCTTCGCAAAGAGGCCGCCGAGATCGCCGATCCGCGCGGCAGGCTGCGGGGGCGCTTCAAGGGATCGAACAAACGCGACGAGATCGGCGACCTCGCGCGCGCGCTCGAGCGGCTGTCGCGAAGGCTCGAGCAGCACCAGCAGTCGACCGAGGCGTTCGCGTCCGACGTGTCGCACGAGTTCAAGAATCCGCTGGCTTCGGTGCGGATGGCCACCGAGATGCTCGCGCAGGTGGACGCGCCGGCGGAGCGCGCACGATTTCTGCGCGTAGCCGAGTCGGAGATCGCGCGCATGGAGAACCTCATGGCGCAGGTGCGCGAGATCACCATGATCGACACGGACATTCAGAAAGAACAGCGAACTGCGGTCGACGTCAACGCGCTTTTGCAGCGGATCGTTGAGGGATTTCGGATGCGCGAGAAGGAACGGATCGCGTTCGATCTCGAGCTCGCGCCGGCGCCGCTCGAGGCCGCCGCGTCGGAGGACCGCCTGCTGCAGGTATTCGAGAATCTGCTCGACAACGCGGCGAGCTTCACGCCGGACGGCAAGCGCATCACGATCACGTCGGCGCGCGAAGATGGTGTCGTGCTGGTGCGCATCGCTGACGAGGGGCCGGGCATCCCGGAGGAGAACCTGACGCGCATCTTCGATCGCTTCTTCACCTATCGCCCCGATCATCCGGCGACGCAACGGCACGCCGGGCTGGGACTGTCGATTGTCAAAGCGATCGTCGAGGGATACGGCGGAAACACGACCGCCGCGAACGGAGTCCGCGGCGGTGCTGTGTTCGAGATAAGACTGCCGGTTAGTAGTTGATGGTGGCGACCACGACGTCGGTGTAGCTGCCCACGGTCACGTCCTGCGCCTGCGGGACTTTGCCATACACGGTGATGTTCGCGCTGGCTTTGCTCGCCGCCGTGTACGCCGCGGTCGTGCCGCCGGCCATGCCCGTACCCCACACCTGCGTGCGCGCCGCGTCTTTGTACAGCGCGTAGTTGAGGAAGTCGGTACCGCTGGTCATGCGGCGCGAACCGGCCAGGAGATTGCCGCCGTTGCCGAGGTCGATCGTCGCCGAAGCGCCCTTGGTGCAGGCCACGATGATCGTGCCGGTGCCGTTGAGGTCCGTCGATGCGTTGGTCACGACCGGGTCGTATGCGCCGAAGGCGACGGTCGCGGTGCTGATGGTGCAAACGGCGGAGACCGAGGCGGAGACGTTGAGGTTCGCGGTGGCAGAGGCAGCAAACGCCGCCGGGGCTGAGATCAGGCTGATGATTGCGAGAGAGAGAATCGTGCGTTTCATGTTCATGCTCCTTCTTTCTGGTAGGCAATTTAGGAGCGGGGGTGTGAGGCTTTTCGAAACGCAACAAGGAAAAAACGTGAGGCGTGCGAGAAAAAAGGCCCGAACGTCAGGGGGACGTCCGGGCCGCGTCAAAAGGCCGTGAAACCCGCATTTGCCGTGTGGGGAACGGCCGCCTTCGGCCGCTCAGCGGCGGGCGAGCAGCCTGCAGCCACACCGATGAGTCGCGGTCATTTGGCCGGTGCGGGGAGCTGTAAGTAGCTGAACGCGCGAGAGGACGCGATCCACCACTGGCCGCCGCTCCTGGTCAGGACCGCGGTGACGTGCGCCGACAGCGACGCCGACGAGCCGTCAGGAGCGGTGACTCCATTGACGTCAACGTCGTGGTCCAGGATCGCGGTCTGCGGGTTGAGGAAACGGACCTTGATGTTCTTGATCTCGTACGTCGAGTTCTTCATCGCCTTCGAATGCTCGTCGGCGAAGAAGCGCTGAATCTCGGTCAAACCGCTCGCACGCCGGCCGAACGGGCTGACGAGATCGCCGTCCGCGGACCAGAAATAGGCCATCGCCGTCGCGTCGTGCTTGTTCCAGGCGTCCGCAAATTCCTGGACCCGTGCGCGGATCATCTCTTCATCGCTCTTCGGAGCGTCCGCCGCGAACGCGATTCCCGAAGTGAGCAGGGCCCCGACCAAAGCCGCGAGGACTCGTTTCATGACTTGCTCCTTTCCTGGACGAGTGAGCGGACAATGTATCATCGCCCGTCATGATTGGTGCGCTGATTCTCGCCGCCGCGATCTCCGCAAAACCGTTCACTGTTATTGAAACGAGCATTCCCGAGATGCAGGCCGCGCTGCGATCCGGACGCGTGACATCACGCGAGCTCGTGCAGCAGTATCTCGATCGCATCGCAACGTACGAGGACAAGCTGCACGCCGCGATCACCGTGAATCCGAATGCGCTCGCCGAAGCCGACGAGCTCGATCGCGAGCGCAAGGCGGGGCACATCCGCGGTCCGCTGCACGGCATTCCGATCGCGCTCAAGGACAACATCCTCACGACCTTCATGCCGACCACCGGCGGCGCGCTCGCGTTCGACGGTTTCGTTCCGCCGTACGACTCGACGCTGGCGAAGAAGCTTCGCGACGCCGGCGCGATCATCATCGCCAAGACGCAGATGACGGAGCTCGCGAACTGGGTCGCCGGCAATCCGCCGATGCCGAACAACTACAACGGTCTGAACGGCTACGGGTACAACCCCTACGATCCGCGCCGCGATCCGCGCGAAGGCACCGACGACGGACGTCCCGCGCTCAACACCGGCGGATCGAGCTCCGGCGCCGGCACCGCCGCAAATTTCTGGGCTGCGAACATCGGCACAGAAACGTCGGGCTCGATTCTCAGCCCGTCGAATCAGAACATGCTCGCCGGCATCAAGCCGACGGTCGGCCGCATCAGCCGCTACGGAATCATTCCGATCACCGCCGATCAGGACACCGCCGGGCCGATGGCCAAATCGGTCACGGACGCCGCCATCATCCTCGGCGTCGTTGAAGGTCCCGATCCGAACGATCCGGCGACGTCGAAGTGCGCGCCGGTCGGCGACTACACGAAATTTCTGAAAGCCGACGGACTCAAAGGCGCGCGCATCGGAATCCCCCGCGCGTTCTATTACGACAAGATTACGCCGCCGGGCGCCGACAGGCCGCGCGGCTTCACCAGTCCCGAAGTTCTGAAGGTGATGGACGATGCGATCGCCGTCCTCAAAGCGCAGGGCGCGATCATCGTCGATCCCGCGAACATCCCGAGCATCGTCGACAAGGATCCCGATCGAAACCTGCTGCTGTGGGGCACGTGTACCGACATGGAGGAAGTGAAGGCCCGCAAGTGCTCGATCGATCTCGCGTACGGGATGGAACGCGACTTCGACGCTTTTCTCAAAACGTTGGGCGACAAAGCACCGGTGAAGACGCTGACCGAGCTGCGGCAGTGGAACGTGAAGCACGAGAAAGCCGGCGCGATCAAATACGGCCAGTCGCTGCTCGACATCTCCGACGACATGGATCAGGAGCTCTTTCGCGCGCGATACGAACACGACCGGGCGAAAGACATCGAGCTCACCGCGACGCACGGCATCGATGAAGTGATGACAGCGGACAACCTCGATGCGCTGTTGTTTCCGGGGCCCAACGGCGCCAACATCGCCGCGCGTCCCGGTTATCCGACGGTCATCGTGCCGTTTGGAACGGTCCCGAACGATCCGAAGCCGCCGTTCCCGGAAGGATTCAACGCGAAGCCGAATCCATGGGGCGTGAGCTTCACGGGAATGGCGTGCAGCGAGCCGACGCTGATCCGTCTCGCGTACGCGTTCGAACAGGCGACGAAGCGGCGGGTTCCCCCGCCGCTTCCATGAGCCGCGTTACTGGCCGCGCGGTGTGTAGCGGTCGAGCGCGTGGCCGTCGAAGACGCCGTCGCTCTTCCATTCGCCCGAGATCTCGACGTAGTCGCCGGCGCGCACGCGATCGAGCGCGCGATCGGGCGGCATGAGAACCGTCACGACCTTCTTGGTCGTCTCGTCGTTGACCCACATCGTGTCGCGTGAAATGTCCGCGTTCTGAACGGTACCGCGCACGACGGACGAGCCGTACTCGTACTGGCCACTATCGTCGTTCGAGCCGTCTGGATACGAGTACACCTCCGCGGGCGGGTAATACGCGTACGGCGGTGGATACGGGTAGTACCACGGATCGTAAACGTCGTAGTAGCCGAGCGGATCGTAGAACGCGTTGAATCCGACGAACAGGCCGATGCGGAACCGCAGAGGGTCCCAGAACCGGTACGGCACGAAGAACGGATATCCCCAGCCGCCGAGGAACACGTTGTAGCCGCCGCGAAACGGAACGACGCGCGTGATGCGCCCGCGACCGAAGAATCGCGAACCGCTGTTGTATCCGCGGAACGGGACGGCGCTGCCATACGAGTATCCGCGGTTCGAATATCCGCGATTCGAATATCCGCGATTGGACGATCCGCCGCGCCACGACGGCGCAACCCGCGGAGCCACGCTGCGCGAGCGTCCGCTGTAGGACCGCGATCCGAAGCTTCGCGATGGTGCGCTTCGCCCCATCGATCCGCGGGAGAAGCCGAAGCTTCGCGATGGCGCGCTTCGCCCCATCGATCCGCGGAAGAAGCCGAAGCTGCGTGATGGCGCGCTGTGCCCGACTGAGCCGTGCGAGAACGAATGCGACGATCCGCCGTGTGTCCCCCCGAAGTGACGCGATTCCGCAAAAGCGGACGACGCGAACAGCAGCGCGAGAGCGGCGACTCCCGCGATTTGCAGCCGTAAAACCTTGCTCTTCAGCATCTCGCCTCCTAAAGCAAAGAAACAGCGAAGTCAGCCTATCGCAATCGGCGGACCAGAATGAAAGGACTGCTGTTCGTTCGTGTAGGGCACGGCTGCGCCGTGCCGAACTCCGGTGACCTCAGCCCTTAGGCCTCGATACAATCTGACGCTCCTCATGTCCCTCGATCGCTTTCATCCTGTCATCCAACGCTGGTTCTCCGAATCGATCGGCACTCCCACCGCGCCGCAGCTGAGAGGCTGGTCGTCGATCGGCGAGCGCCGCCATACGCTGATCGCGGCGCCGACCGGATCGGGCAAAACTCTCGCGGCGTTCCTCACCGCGCTCAACGAGCTGTTCATCGAAGGTCTCGTCTCGCCTCTTCCCGACGAAGTGCGCGTCGTGTACGTGTCGCCGCTCAAGGCGCTGAGCGCCGACATTCACAAGAATCTCGCCGAGCCCCGCAGAGGCATTCGCAGCCTCGCCGAGGAAATGGGGATCGCTGCGCCGAAGATCACGGCGGCCGTCCGCACGGGCGACACGACAGCGAGCGAGCGAGCGGCGATGATTCGCAAGCCGCCACACATTCTGGTCACGACGCCGGAGTCGCTCTACCTGCTTCTCACCGCCGAGCGCAGCCGCGCAATGCTGCGCAGTGTGCGGATGGTGATCGTCGATGAGATCCACGCGGTCATCGGAACGCGTCGCGGCGCACACCTCGCGCTGACCCTCGAACGGTTGCAGCAGGTGGCCACGTCCGGTCTACACAGGGTAGGACTCTCGGCGACGCAGAAGCCGATCGAAGAGGTCGCGCGATATCTCGCTCCGGGCGCCGATTGCACGATCATCGACGAGGGGCATCGCCGAGCGATGGATCTCGCCATCGAGATGCCGCGCTCGCCGCTCGAGACGGTGATGTCGAACGAGGTGTGGACCGAGTCCTACGAGCGCCTCGCGCAGCTCATCGCCGAACATCGGACCACGCTCATCTTCGTGAATACGCGGCGAATGGCGGAGCGCGTCGCGCGGCACCTCGCGGACCGCATCGGCGAAGATGCCGTGACCGCGCATCACGGGAGCCTGTCGAAAGAGAAACGAGTCGACGCGGAATCGCGGCTGAAATCCGGCCGGCTCCGGGCGCTCGTCGCGACGGCATCGCTCGAGCTGGGCATCGACATCGGCCACGTCGATCTGGTTTGTCAGATCGGATCTCCGCATCGGATTGCAACTTTCCTGCAGCGCGTAGGGCGGTCGGGCCACACGGTCTCCGGCACGCCGAAGGGACGACTCTTCCCGGCGTCGCGCGACGATCTGGTCGAATGCGCCGCGCTTCTGCGCGCCGTTTCGCGCGGCGAGCTCGATCGAATCGTCTCGCACGAGGCTCCGCTGGACGTCCTGGCGCAGCAGATCGTGGCGGAGTCGGCGTGCGCCGATTACGGCGAAGACGACCTCTTCGCGATCGTCCGCCACGCGTATCCGTACCGCGATCTCGAGCGCAGCGACTTCGACGCAGTCCTCCGCATGGTCAACGAGGGCTTTGCGACGAAGCGAGGCCGGCGCGCGGCGCTCGTCCATCGCGACGAAGTGAATGGGCGTGTCCGGGCGCGGCGCGGCTCGCGCATGGTCGCGATCACGAACGGCGGCGCGATTCCGGAGGTCGCCGACTATCGCGTGCTTCTCGAGCCGAACGACACGTTCATCGGCACGCTCAACGAGGACTTCGCGATCGAGAGCAACGCCGGCGACATCTTTCAGCTCGGCAACGCCTCCTGGCAGATCCTGCAGGTCGGGAGCGGAGTGGTCCGCGTGGCCGACGCGAAAGGCGCG
The DNA here is from genome assembly GCA_035516895.1 of Thermoanaerobaculia bacterium. Classification (GTDB taxonomy): domain Bacteria; phylum Acidobacteriota; class Thermoanaerobaculia; order Gp7-AA8; family Gp7-AA8; genus Gp7-AA10. The sequence goes on from DATIZY010000128.1 coordinate 21,613, forward strand.
CCGCCATCGATCCCCTTCTGGCTCGGCGAAGCTCCGGCGCGAAGCGACGAGCTGTCGCGCGCGGTGAGCGAGCTGCGCAGCTCGTTCGCCGTTCCCCGTTCGCCGCGGGCCGAGGAATGCGGAACGGCCGGCGGCGAACAGCCACCGGACAACGCTTTCAACGACGCCGCCGGCATCCCAAGAGCGGCGGCGGAGGAGATCGCCTCCTACTTCGGCGAAACGATTCGCGTGTTAGGCGCGATGCCGACGCAGGAGCGGATCATCGCCGAACGGTTCTTCGACGAGTCGGGCGGCATGCAGCTCGTCATTCACGCGCCGTTCGGCAGCCGCATCAACCGCGCCTGGGGACTCGCGCTGCGCAAGCGCTTCTGCCGGCAATTCAATTTCGAGCTCCAGGCCGCCGCCACGGAAGACGCGATCCTCCTCTCCCTCGGTCCGCAGCACTCGTTTCCGCTGGCCGACGTTTTTCGTTTTCTGCACCCGGCGACCGCGCGCGATGTCCTCGTGCAGGCATTTCTCGACGCGCCCGTGTTTCAGACGCGATGGCGCTGGAACACCACGATCTCGCTGGCGATCCCCCGCAATCGCGGCGCGAAGAAAGTGCCGCCGCCGCTGCAGCGGGCGATGGCCGACGATCTCATGGCCGCGGTGTTTCCCGATGCCGCCGCGTGTTTCGAAAATATCCGCGGCGATCGTCAGCTCCCCGATCATCCGCTCGTCAATCAAACCGTGCGGGATTGTCTCAGCGAGGCGATGGACTTCGACGGCCTCGCGCGCGTCCTCGAACGGATCCATCGCGGCGAGATCGAGTGCGTCGCGCGCGATACCGTCGAGCCTTCCGCGCTGGCACACGACATCATCAACGCGAGGCCGTTCCAGTTTCTCGATGACGCGCCGCTCGAGGAGCGCCGCACGCAGGCCGTCTCCACCGGCCGCTCCGGCATTCTCGACGAGAGCGCGATCGAGCGCGTGCGCGAAGAAGCGCGTCCCGATCCGCGCGACGCCGATGAGCTGCACGATGCGCTGCTCACGGCAGGGTTTCTGCTCGACGGCGAGTTTCCGCGCGAGATGATGGAGGAGCTCGTCGCATCGCGCAGGGCGGGCGTGGTCGGCGGAGAGTGGGTCGCCGCCGAGCGCCTGCCGGAAATCCTCGCCGTTCATCCGCAGAACGTAAATTTTGCGGCGCCGCCGTCGCGCATTCGCGAGTGGACGCGCGACGCCGCGATCGTCGAGCTGCTGCGCGGACGCCTGTCGATCGCAGGACCGGTCACGATCGACGAGCTCGCGCAATCGCTGCGCGTTTCGGATTCAGAGGCCGAGAGCGCACTCCTGACGCTCGAAAGCGAAGGCGTCGTCCTGCGGACGAACGGCAGCTGGTGCGATCGCCGGCTCCTTGCACGCATCCATCGATACACGCTGAATCGTCTTCGCGCGGAGATCGAGCCGGTCAGCGCCGCCGGCTTCATGCGGTTTCTTTTCGCGTGGCAGCACGCCGCGCAGAAGCTCAGCGGCATGGACGGCCTTCGCACGATCGTCGCGCAGCTCGAAGGCTTCGAAATCCCCGCAAGCGCGTGGGAGAAATTCATTTTCCCCGCCCGCATGGACCGTTTCGATTCGTCGATGCTCGACACGCTCTGCCTGACCGGCGAGCTCGGATGGGCGAAGCTGACGACCGGCATCGGCATCTTTCCGCGCGATCACGGGGCTGCGTGGTTCCAAAGCGGTGGGCAGACCACCCTGTCCGCCCGTGCCCGGGAACTTTTCGAAACGCTGCAGAAGAACGGCGCGTCGTTTCTCCAGCGCGACGAAGCGGTCGAAGAATTGATCGACGCCGGCCTCATCACCTCCGACGGGTTCCTCGGCCGCTCGGGACGGTGGTCGCTGCTCGGCGCGGGAACTGCCGACGTCGAGTCTCAGGCGTGGGCGCTTCTCCGCCGCTACGGCGTTGTATTCCGTCGTCTGCTCACACGTGAGCCGAATGTCGCGCCATGGCGCGAGCTCGCCCGCGTCTACCGAAGACTCGAAGCGCGCGGTGAGATTCGCGGCGGCCGCTTCGTCACCGGAATGTCGGGCGAACAATTCGCGCTTTCCGACGCCGTCGACCGGCTGCGCGAGATTCGCCGCGAGGGCGCCGATGGACGGATGGTCGTCATCAGCGCCGCGGATCCGCTGAACCTCACCGGGATCATCGACGCGAACGAGCGCCTACGGGCGACGCCGTCGAATCGCATCGCGTATCGCGACGGCATGGCCTTGTCGGTGATGGAGGGCGATTTCCTTCGGCCGCTGACGAACATCGACGATGCGATCGCGATGGATGCTGCCGCCGCGCTGGCCGGGCGCCGCGTCCCGGCAGCGAGCGGTTTTGTCGGCCGTTAGGTGCCGATGTCCTCGTTCCACAGCTCGGGATGCCGGTCGATGAACTCGCGCATCAACGCGATGCACCTCGCGTCCTGCACGACTTGAATTGTGACGCCGCGCGAGCGGAGGAGTTCCTCTTCGCCGAGGAACGTCTGGTTCTCGCCAATGACCACGCGCGGGATGCCATACAGCAGAATCGCGCCGCTGCACATCGCGCACGGCGAGAGCGTCGTGTACAAGATTGATTCATGATAAATGCTTGCCTTTTCTCGGCCGGCGTTTTCCAGCGCGTCCATTTCGCCGTGCAGAATCGCGCTCCCCTTCTGCACGCGGCGATTGTGCCCGCGGCCGATGATCGCGCCACGATGCACGAGCACGGATCCGATCGGAATTCCCCCCTGGGCGCGGCCCTGCTCCGCTTCCGCGATCGCAGCGCGAAGAAACTCGTCGCTCACGTTCGTAATCGTACGCCGCCGGCCGTGAAGGTTGACGGTTGCCGGTTCACGGCAACCGGCAGCCCACCCGCCACCCGCCGTCCAGCAACCAGAAGCAGTGCATTAGAATCCCGCCGCATGAGCACGTCTCTGCGCATGGTGCGCGTGATCGATTCGCACACGGCCGGTCAGCCGACCCGCATCGTCGTCGAGGGCGGCCCCGACCTCGGTGCCGGCTCGATCGCCGAACGACGCGATCGATTCCGCCTCAACTTCGATCGTTTCCGCCGCGCCATCGTCGCCGAGCCACGCGGACATGACGCGCTCGTCGGCGCACTGCTCTGCCCTCCCGCCGATCCATCGAACACCGCCGCCGTGATCTTCTTCGACGATAGCGCCTATCTGCCGATGTCCGGCCACGGCGTCATCGGACTCCTCGCCACGCTCGAATACCTCGGACAGATCAAGCCGTCGGGAATGCATCGCGTCGAAACGCCTGCCGGCCTGATTACGGCCGAGGGGCATCCGGGCGGCGATATTTCGATTCAGAGTGTTCCGTCCTTTCGACACAAGAAAAATGTCGCCGTGAATTTGAATGGCTCCTCGGTCAGCGGAGACGTCGCGTATGGCGGCAACTGGTTCTTCATCGTCAACGAGCCGAGGCAGGAGCTGACCGCCCATCGCGCCGATGAGCTGACGGCGCTCGGCCGCGAGATCGAGGAAGCGCTCGACCGCGACCGTGTGCGCGGGCCGAAAGGCGAGGACATTCGCAACATCGCGTTCTTCGGGCCGCCGCACCGGCGCGACGCAAACAGCCGTGACTTCGTGCTGCGCGCCGGCAAGGCGTACGACCGCTCGCCGTCCGGCACCGCCACCTGCGCGAAGCTCGCGTGCATGTACGAAGACGGACAGATCGCCGAGGGGCAGACGTGGCGGCAGGAAAGCATCGTGGGGACCGTGTTCGACGCGTCGGTCACGGTGATCGACGGCGTCATCCGCCCGACGGTCCGCGGCAATGCGTACATCACCGCCGAGTCGATGCTGATCGTGGACGAGCGCGATCCGCTGTGCTGGGGTTTTGCCTAAAGCGCAGCTCGGGATGACGTTCCAGGTTTGAGCGCTCCGCGAATCCGCGCATCGTCTCGCCGAAGCCGGCCGTCGCGCTGAGCGCCCGCTCCCGGCACTCTGTTTCTGTTTCGTATGCGTTTTGTTCGATGTCGGCGACATACCCGGCCGCGAA
>DATIZY010000129.1:0-4228 GCA_035516895.1 Thermoanaerobaculia bacterium
ACGCCTGACGCCCGACGCCCGACGCCCGACGCCCGATATCTGACGCCGCCCAGACACGCGACGCCTGTAAACTGAGTCGCGATGATGTCGTACATCATCCGACGTCTGTTGTATGCCGTCCTGACGTTCATCGGCATCACCATCGTCGTCTTCGTTCTGCTGCACGCCGTGCCCGGCGACCCGATCACGTTTTACATCTCGTCGCACATGACGCATCTCTCGCAGGCGTCGCTCGATGCGATCCGGCACGAGTACCACCTCGATCAGCCTCTCGTCACGCAGTATCTCTACTGGGTGCGCGGCATCGTCGCGCTCGACTTCGGCACGTCCATCGCCGATCACCGGCCGGTCATCGATCGCATTCTCGAGAAGCTGCCCCACACGATCGAGCTGAACGTGATCGCATTCATCCTCGCCGCCGCGATCGGCGTTCCGATCGGCCTCTGGAGTGCGACGCGGTCGGGGAGGCCGGTCGAGCGCGCGTCGGCCGTGCTCTTTTTTCTGCTCTACTCGCTGCCGAGTTTCTGGGTCGCGCTGCTGCTGATGGAGCTCTTTTCCGTGAAGCTCGGCGTCCTGCCGCTCTTCGGGATGCACTCCGATGATTATCTCGACCTGACGACCGCGCAGAAGATCTTCGACCACACACGGCATCTTTTTCTGCCGGTGATCACGCTTTCGTACGCGCAGCTGGCGATCTTTGCGCGCTTCTCGAAATCGGCACTGACGGAGGTGATCGGCCAGGACTACATCACGACGGCGCGCGCGAAGGGCGTCGCGCCGGGGCGAGTCGTGTGGACGCACGCCTTCCGCAACGCCCTCATCCCGCTCATCACCCTTCTCGGCCTCGTAATTCCTTACTTATTATCAGGTAGTATTATCGTAGAAGATATTTTCCAGTGGGACGGCATCGGGCTGCTCTACTTCAACTCGATCCTCGCGCGCGATTACCCGACCGTGCTCGGCCTGACCGTGATCACCGCGATCGTCACGCTGCTGGCCAGCCTCTTCGCCGACATGCTCTACGCGTTTGCCGACCCGAGGATCCGGTTCGAGGCGAGGACGTGATGTGGAGGCGTTTTCGGAGGAGCAAGCTCGCCGTCATCGCGCTGATCTATGTCGCCGCGGTGGCGATCATCGCGATCCTCGCGCCGCGAATCACGCGCGACCCGAACGCCGTCGATCTCGCCAGCCGCCTCGGCCCGCCGAGCGCCGCCCACCCGCTCGGCACCGACGATCTCGGCCGCGACGTGCTCGCACGTCTCGTGCACGGCGCGCGTGTGTCGCTGTCGGTCGGATTCGCGGCGACCGCAATCGCGCTCGTCATCGGATCGTTTTTCGGTGCCCTCGCCGGCTATTACGGCGGCGCGGCCGACTGGATCGTCTCGCGCGTCATCGAAGTCGTGCTCTGCTTTCCCTTTCTTTTGCTCGTCCTGGCGATCGTGGCGCTCTTCGGGCCGTCGTTCCTCACCGTGCTCGTGGCGCTCGGCGCGACGTCGTGGACGAGCGAGGCGCGTTTCATTCGCGGCGAATTCCTGCGCATCCGCGAGATGGATTTCGCGCAGGCTGCTCGCGCGAGCGGCGCCCGCGACGCGCGGATCATTTTCCGGCATCTGCTGCCGAATGCGCTCGCGCCGGTCCTCGTCTCCGCGAGCTTCGGCGTCGCATCGGCGATCCTGGTCGAGTCGGCGCTGTCGTTTCTCGGAGTCGGGGTTCCGCCGCCGACGCCGACCTGGGGAAACATTCTCGCGACGGCCGAGCAGCACATCGACTATGCGTGGTGGCTCGTCCTCTTTCCCGGCGTCGCGATTTTTCTCACCGTCGCGGCATTCAACATCATCGGCGACCGGGTGCGCGACGCGCTCGATCCGCGCAGCGATTAGTCCGCCGCGCAAAAAGAGCGGTCGCGTGGCGACCGCACTCCAGATAGGATTCGCACCATGCGTACCGTTTTGACTCTTTTGCTCTTCGCCAGTTCCGTGCAGGCACAAACCTGGAAGTTTGCCGTCTCGGGCGATTCGCGCAATTGCGGCGACATCGTCATGCCGGCGATCGCCGCCGGCGTCAAAGCCGACGGCGCCGCGTTCTACTGGCACCTCGGCGACTTCCGCGCGTTGTACAAGTTCGACGAAGACATGCAGGCGGCGTCGAAGACTCCGCTTCTGATCTCCGCGTACGAGTCCGCGGCGTGGCCCGATTTTCTTCGCAATCAGATCGCGCCGTTCGCGCCGCTGCCCGTGTACCTCGGCATCGGCAACCACGAGACGATCGGCCGCACGCGCGGCGATTTCGTGACGCAGTTCGGCGACTGGCTCACGCGTTCCGATATCCAGGCCCAGCGCCTCGCCGACGACCCGAATGATCACACCGTCAGGCCGTACTACCACTGGGTCCAGGGCGGCGTCGATTTCATCAACCTGGACAACGCGTCGCCGGACCAGTTCGACGTCGCCCAGCTGGCGTGGATCAAACGCGTTCTCGATCGCGACGCAGCCAATCCGAGCGTGAAGACGGTCGTCCTCGGCATGCACGAGGCGCTTCCGCACAGCCTCGGCTGCGATCACAGCATGAACGAGTCGGCGCAGGGGGAGTACAGCGGCGACCAGGTCTACCGCGAGCTGCTCCACCTCCGCGACACGGCGAACAAGAAGGTCTACGTCATCGCCAGCCATTCGCACTATCTGCTGCGCGATGTGTACGACTCGCCGTACTGGCGCGCGCGCGGCGGCGTACTCGCCGGACTGATCGTCGGCACTGCCGGAGCCGTTCGTTATCGCTTGCCCGATACGGCGCAGGGATTTCCTCCCGAGCGCGCACGCACCGACACGTACGGCTACATTCTTTGCACCGTCGCGCAGGACGGAACGATCACGTTCGACTTTCGCGAGATTCCTCGCAGCGCGATTCCGCCCGACATCGCGTCGCGCTACGGCGAAGCGGGCCTCGACTTCTGCTTCAACGAAAACAAGGACCTCTCGGAGCGTTCGTCGCTGCCTTGTACCGTCGCCGACGCGCCGCCGGGACCGGCGCGGCGCCCATGATCAGCGCTTCGGCTGCAGAAGCGTGACGCGATTGCCTTCAGTGTCGTAGAACGAGACGTAGAGGCCGACGCCGGGAATCTCCACCGGATCGCCGAGCGGCTTGCCGCCCGCGGCGGAGATCTTTTTCAGCGTGGCGCGAATGTCGTCGACTGCAATCGTGACGGATGGATATTGCGCCGGCCAGTCGGGCTTTTTCGGATAGAAGCCGCCGTTGATGGCGCCGGGCTTCGTCGGACGGCCGTCCGCGCCGGTTGCCGTCGTCGTTGCGAGCACGTAGTCGCCCATCTCCGGACCGAGGATTTCGGTCTTCCACCCGAAGACTTTCGAATAGAAGCTCGCCATGCGTTTGCGATCGTCCGCGGGCATTTCGAAATGAACGACTGGATCCATGATTCGCTCTCCTAACTTCCGACCGTCACGGGCAGACGTGCTTTGATCGACTCGAGGACGAGCGGCGGGACCAGGCCCGTGACGTCGCCTCCGAGCCGGAAGACTTCCTTGACCAGCCGCGACGACACGTACGTGTACTCGACGGCGGGCAGCATGAAAATGGTCTCGACTTTCGAGCTGAGCTTGCGGTTCATGAGCGCCATCTGCAGCTCGTATTCGTAGTCCGAGACGGCGCGGATGCCGCGCACCACGACGTTCGCGTCGACGGTGCGCATGAAATCGACGAGCAGGCCCGAGAACGAATGGACCTCGACGCCGGGAACGTGCGCCGTGCAGCGCATGATCAGATCCTTGCGCTCGGCGACGCTGAACAACGGCGATTTTCCCTCGTTCTCCAGCACGGCGACGAGAAAGCGGTCGAAGAGCTGCGCGCCGCGCCGAATGATGTCGAGATGTCCGTTCGTCAGCGGATCGAACGAGCCTGGGTAGACCGCCGTGCGCATCGCGAAGAATAGTAACGCAGGACTGAGGACTCAGGACTCAGGACTGAGGACTTAGGACTGAGGACTGAGGACTGAGTATAAAACCAGGTAACGATCAAGGATGACGAGTTAGGCTGGTCTACGTTCGGCTCCTCCGACGTGATCGTGGGAAGAGGGAGAGCGGACGATAAATCTTGCTCGGTTAGATCGCGCTGATCTACACTCAGTCCTCAGTCCTCAGTCCTCAGTCCTCAGTCCGCAGTCCTCAGTCCTCAGTCCTCAGTCCTCAGTCCTCAGTTCAGGTCCTCGCCTCCGTTT
>DATIZY010000130.1:0-21663 GCA_035516895.1 Thermoanaerobaculia bacterium
ATGCGCGCGTGCGATCGAAGAGGATTCGAGAACGCCTCCCGCCGGCAGCGCCACGTCCTGCGGACGCCCGCCCCACGCTCCCAGCCATGCCGGCTTGCCGCTCAGCTGCATCGCGATCAGGGTCTCCTGCTGCGTGCGAACGAGCGGGAAGACGGCGCCGGGCACCACCGGTACGCCCGCATGTCCGGTCAGTTCGAGCATGCGAAGCGTGTGCTGCACCTCCTCATCACGCCAGGCGTCTCCGGTCACGATCGTGATTCCGAGGACCTCGGCATCCTCGGACTGCAGGACGGTGAGCATCGCCATCTGATTCGAATCGCCCGGTCCGGATCCATCCTGATCGATGATCGCCAAACGCTTCGCGGCAAAAGCGGTCGTTGCGAACAGCAGGAAGACGGCGGCGAAGAGGCGTCCGATCAACGCGTGCCGAACCCGCCGCCCAACTCGACGTGCAGCCGCGCGTTTTTTGTGAACACCGCGTGGGCGAGAAGCGGGAACGGATCGACCATGTCGTCGTTCTGATTGATGCCGAAGTGCAGATGCGACGGCGTGTGCGCGGCGTTGCCCGTGTTGCCGACGAAGCCGAGGAGGTCGCCGGCCTGCACTTCCATGCCTTCGTAGAGTCCGGGCGCCCACCGATCGAGATGCGCGTAGTAAAAGGCCGTCCCCGACTCGGTCGTCAGCCAGATGCAGCGGCCGCCGAGGCGCTGCTCGCCGATGTAGCTGACGATGCCATCGGCGACGGCGACGACTTCGGTGCCTCGCCTCGCGAAGATGTCGATGCCTTTGTGGAGACGCGTGCCGCCGTCGCGCGGGTCGTGCCACGAGTCGCTGAGATCGCGCACGCGCACGCCGACTACCGGCATCCGCAGCGCCATCGATCCGAGCGGTGCGAAGAGCGCCTTGGCGCGCTCGGCGAATTCTTTGTCGCGAGCCGTCGATGTCGTGGCGGTTGGCGTCACCGTCGGCTTGCGCACGATTTCGCGGCTGTTGTAGCGGCTCAGGTCGGAACGCAGCTGCGCGTTGAGCTGGTCCCAGTCCTCGTCGTCGGCGGGAGCGGCGGCGGTCGTTTTCACAGCGGACTGAGCCGTACGATCGATAGGAATCGATGCGCAGGCGCTCAAAACAAGCAGGCCCGCTGCACCAACCCACCACCTGCGAGCTGAAACCATTGGTCGACCTTCGGAACTTGTTTCAGTTTACGAACAGCCGCTCACCTTGTAAAGCGTTAGGCTCGCGCCGTCCGGGAACGTTCTCAATCAGGAGGAGAAATCATGAAGATCCGCGCCCTCGGCGTTTTGCTCATCGCGCTGGTGGCCCTCTCCGCGTTCGGCCAGGCCGCGGTGCGGCTGCCGGAAGCGAGTCCCGCGGCCACGGTCGGACAGACGATCGGCGTGACGGACGTCTCGATCACGTATCACCGCCCCGGCGCCAGCAACCGGAAGATCTTCGGCGGCCTCGTCCAATACAACGACGTCTGGCGCGCCGGCGCAAACGAGAATACGACGATCTCGTTTTCGACGCCCGTGAAGATCGAGGGTCAGGCGCTGCCCGCGGGAACGTACGGCCTGTTCATGATCCCGACGGCGTCGCAATGGACGATCGTCTTCAGCAAGTTCGCCGAGGGATGGGGCGCGTACAGCTACGACCCGAGCGAGGACGCGCTGCGCGTGACGGTCACGCCGCAGACACTCGCCGGGAACGAGGAGCGGCTCGCCTACACGTTCGATGATCTGACGAACAACGGCGCCACCGCGTCGCTCCGATGGGCGAACCTGCGAATTCCGTTCAAAATCGAAGTCGACATCCCCGCGACGGTGCAAGCGTCCATCCGCACCGAGCTTCGCGGAGCCAAGCACTGGAACGCGGACGCCTGGGCCGCCGCGGCGCGATGGGAGCTGCGCAACGGCAACGTCGACACGGCAAACGAGTTCGCGGATCACGCGATGGGATTGAGTATCAGCACGAACACTCTGCGCACAAAAGCCGCGGTCCTGCAGAAGAAAGGCGACAAGCAAGCGGCCGAGGAGCTGCAGGCGCGAGCGAAGCAGATTTTCAACGAGGCCGAAGACGTCAGCTACACCGGATACGGACTCCTCGGCCAGAAGAAATACGACGAGGCAATCTCGTATCTGACGAACTACGTCGCCGCACATCCGAACAGCGCCCAGGTGTGGCGCGCGTACTCCCTGCTCGGCGACGCGTACGCGCACAAAGGCGATCAGGCCAAGTCGCGCGAGGCGTTCGACAAGGCGATGAAGATGGCGCACGACTCCGCCGAGCGCGAAGAGGTGCAGGACACCGTGAACGCGCTCGGAGCGGAGGGAATCGGCTAGAGATCGGCTGCCTTACGTCGCCGGCGGCCGCCTAGCCGATCGCCAGCAGCTCCTGGCCGGAGCCGCCGGTCACGCGGTTGCGGCCATTTCGCTTCGAGCTGTACAACCGCTGGTCGGCAGCCGTGAAAAGCGCATCCCACGTGACGCCGTCGGTCGGATGTGTCGCCACTCCGCCGCTGACCGTCACTCGAATCGACGTCGTGCCTTCGGTGACGTCCGTGGCTGCGACGCACGCGCGCAGGCGGTCAGCGGCAGCAACCGCACCGTCACTCGACTCCTCGCCGAGGATCACGACGAATTCCTCGCCGCCGATGCGGCCGACCGCGTCGACGTCTCGCGTGTTCGCGCGCAAAACCGACGCGACGTGCTTCAGCGTGATGTCGCCGAACGCGTGGCCGTACGTGTCGTTCACCTGCTTGAACGAATCGACATCAAAGACGACGAGAGAAAACGCGCGGCCGTGCCTTTCCGCGCGCGCGGCTTCCTCCTCGAAGCGCGCAACGGTGGCGCGCCGGTTGGGAACGCCGGTCAGAGCGTCGTCGTTCGCGAGCCGCTGCAAGGCGGCCTGCATGTTGCGGACTTCGACCCAGAAGAGACCGAGCGTCGCGGCGACGCCGATCACCATCTGCGCGATCGCGAAAAGCGCAACCGTGAGGTCCGCGCGATCGCGATCGTTCGTTCCGCCGATCTCCAGCCAGATCAGGAGGAGGCGGGCGGTCCACACCAGCACCGAGAACGCGAGAATGCCGGCGAGAAAGCGCGCCGCCGATTTCGCATCCACAGGCGGGAAGCGGATGAGAACGACAGCGGCGAATACGTACAAAACGTTCGCGATCGGCGCGGGCGCGAGCATGTCGACGACGACGGAGTACGCCGGCTGCATGTGATTGACGACGAGCACCGCGATCGTTGCGATGAGCGCCATGCCAACCCACAAGCGACTCAAGCGGATCCGCGTGTGGCGGAGGAGTCCGTCGACAGTCAGAACCGGCGCCCAGGCAATCAGCGCGTTGCCCACGACCTTTCGCAGATCGAGAGGAATCGCCGGCGGGATCGTGATCAGGAGTCCGACCGCGTACGCCAGAAGACCCCAGCCCCAGAGTCGAAGCGCCTGCGACCGCCGCTCACCGCGCGCGACGACGAGGCACAGCACGCCCAACAAAAAGTTGAGCACGAGCAACGCCAGCACCATCGTCGACGCGCGGGACATCATGGCTTTTGCTGGATCCCCTACAGTTTACGGGATTCGCGCGCCTAACGCGCCACGTAGGTCAGCGTGTGGTACGTGAGCAGCTCGCCGGTTTCGGCCTCGCATCGCGCAACGCCGAAGCTGCGCCTGCGGCCGCTTTTCAGCACCTCGGCGCTGCAGAGGATGGCCTGCTCGCGCGCGCTCTGAAAGAACTGCGTTTCCATCTGCGTCGTCACGGAGTTGTCATCGATGCCGCGGAGGGTCTTGATGGCGAGCCACATCGCGACATCGGCAACAGTCATGTACACGACTCCGCTCACGATCCCGTCCGGCCGGTCGAACTGCGGCGAATACGGAACACGGATCGAGCATCGGCCGTCCGTGGCGCGGGTGATCACGAATCCGAACGCCCTCGCGAACGGAGACCCCTCGGACAACAACCGCTGCAATTGCTCGATCACGCGAACATCGCCGCGAGAAATTCTTCCACGCGGCGAACGCCGATCACCTCGACGTCAGCGCGGATCTCCGCTGCATTTGCCCGCGGCACGATGACGCGCTTGAAGCCGAGCGCCGCTGCCTCGCGCGAGCGGAGGTCCGCCTGCGAGACATTGCGGATCTCGCCAAGGAGTCCCACCTCGCCAAAGACGACGGTATGCGGCGGAATGGCGACGGCTTTCTGGGATGAGACCAGCGCCGCGATGATGCCGAGGTCGATGGCGGGTTCGTCGACGACGAGGCCGCCGGCGAGGTTCACGTAGACATCGTTCGCCAGGTAGCTCCCGCCGTTGCGTTTTTCGAGGACAGCCAGCAGCAGCGACACGCGATTGGCGTCGATGCCGAGCGCCATCCGCCGCGGCGAAGGGAACGTCGTCTTCGAGACGAGCGCCTGCAGTTCGATCAGAATCGGCCGCGTGCCTTCGATCGCCGCGACGACCGCCGATCCGGGTGCAGCGCTTCGTTGGGCGATCAGCGCCGCCGACGGATTCGGCACCTCACAGAGCCCGCTGTCGTGCATCTCGAAGAGCGCGACTTCGTTGACCGGGCCGAAACGGTTCTTGTGCGCGCGGACGATGCGGAAGTCCTGCAGCTTCTCGCCTTCGAAGTAGAGCACGGTGTCGACGATGTGCTCGAGCGACTTCGGTCCCGCGATCGTGCCTTCTTTCGTGATGTGCCCGATGAGAAAGATCGGAATCGACAGCCGCTTCGCCGCGGTCATCAGAATGCCGGCGGAATCGCGGACCTGCGACACCGAGCCGGCCGCGGTGTCGCTCGTCGACGTCCGTACAGTCTGGATCGAATCGATCACCACCGCCGCCGGCTTCATCCTCTCCGCCTCGGCGATGATCCGTTCGACGCACGTTTCGGCGAAGAGCCGAATCCGTTCGTGCGTGGTGCCGAGGCGGCGCGCGCGAAGCGAGATCTGGCGCGGCGATTCCTCGCCGGAGACGTAGAGCACCATGCCGTGCTGCGCGAGCTGCTGCGCGGCCTGCAGCAGCAGCGTGGACTTCCCGACGCCCGGCTCGCCGCCGACGAGAGTCACCGCGCCGAATACGAGACCGCCGCCGAGGACGCGATCGAGCGCCGGAATTCGCGTCGAGAGGCGAGGGGCGGCATCGGCTTCGACGTCGGCGATTCCGACCGGCGCACTACCCGGCGTAGAGTCGCGCGGGGCCGTCTCTTCGGCGGCGTACGAGTTCCAGGCGTTGCATTCGGGACAGCGCCCGAGCCATTTCGTCGCCTGCGCGCCGCATTCGACGCAGGCGTAGATCGTCGCCGCTTTTTTCACCACGGCTGAATTCTACAGGTCTGTCGCCACAAAGAATCGACCTCTCACCAAAGCACGGAGCGATCGAGCTCGCGAATCGACGCGCGCCCTAAGAGCGTCATCGCCGTCTCGAGCTCCTCGCGCAGGATGCCGATGACGCGCGCGACGCCATCGGCCCCGCCGACCGCGAGACCGTAGACGTACGGCCTGCCGATCAGCACTGCGTTCGCCCCGAGCGCGAGCGCTTTCACGATGTCGGTGCCGCGGCGAATACCGCCGTCGAGAAGAATCGGCACGCCGCGGACGCGCTCCGCGATCGCCGGCAGAGCATCGATCGTCGCCGGTACCGTGTCGAGATTTCGCGCACCATGATTCGAGACGATGATTCCGGCCGCGCCGTGCTCGACTCCGATCTCCGCGTCGCGGTCGTCGAGGATTCCCTTCAGCAGCACCGGCAGCCGGGTGATCGAGCCCAGCCAGTCGAAATCGTTCCAGGAGGCCGGCTCGCGCTTCATCGTGACGAGACTCAGCTCGCCGCGACCCGCTGCATCGAGGTGCGGCGTGGGCATCTGGGCCGGCAGCGCGAACTTTGCACGGGCCTGCCGGTTGCGCGTGCCGAGGACGGGGGTATCGACCGTGAGGCAGAGCGCGCGCACGCCGGCCGCTTCGGCGCGCTGCACGAGGTCGCGTGTGACGCCGCGATCGCTCTGCAGGTAGATCTGCAGCCACAGCCGCACACCTGTCGCGGCGATGTCCTCGATCGCGCAGGTCGAGGCTGTGCTCATGACGAAGATCGCGCCCGCCTGCGCCGCTCCGCGCGCGGCTGCGACCTCGCCTTCGGAATGCATCAGGCGCTGATATGCGACGGGCGCCAGAAGAATAGGATATGAAAATTGATTATTGAATATTGTTACGTTAGTGTCGGCGCTGGAAACGCCCGTAAGCATTCGCGGCCGCAGGCGGATGCGCTGAAACGCTTCGCGATTCCAGCGGAGGGTGACTTCATCCGCAGCTCCGCCAGCCATGTACTCGTACGTGGCGTGCGGCACGCGTTGCCGCGCGAGCGCTTCGAAGTCGTCGAGCGTTATCGGCTCATTCACAGGTTTGCTTTTTGTAGGGCACGGCTGCGCCGTGCCCCGCGGGATTCGGCACGCCGCAGGCGTGCCCTACACATGATCGCGCATCGACGGTCATTGCGTGGACGGCCTCTCGCGTCTGGCAGGATCGTCGCCCCCGTTTGTGTTTGCCGGGGATTCGGCACGCCGCTGTCGTGCCCTGCAAAATCACGATCCGGCATCGACTGTCATTTCGCCACGCAAGTCGCGCAGCATCTCCCGCTTGACGCGCGAAGGCGGATACCCGCGGCTGAAGAGGTAGTACAACTTCGTCAGCGCCGCCTCGGCGGTCATGTCGTAGCCACTGATGACGCCCGCCCGCGCGAGCGCGGAACCGGTCGCATACTCGCCGAGATCGACCGTTCCTTCGAGACACTGCGTGCAATCGACGATGACGACGCCGCGATCGGTCGCGTCCGCAATCGCCGCGATGAACGCCGCGTCGTGTTCGGGTCCGTTGCCGACGCCGTAAGCTTCGAGGACGAGCCCCTGCAGCGGCGGGCGCAGAACGTTGCGCACGAGATCGGGCGAGATCCCCGGGAACAGCCGGAGCGCGCTGACGACCACGGGCGCCGCGAACTCTTCGAGGCGGAATCGTCCTTCGGCTCTGCGCACGAGCGGCCAGTCGATCTCGATGTCCGTGCCGACGACGCCCAGGGGCGGGAGGTTGGGGGAGGCGAAAGCTGCGAAGCCGTCGGCGCTGACCTTCGTCGCGCGACATCCGCGCAGGAGTCGGCCGCCGAAGTAGAGGCAGACCTCCGGAATCGCGTAACCGGCGGCGATCATCAGCGACGTGATCAGATTCTCGCGCGCATCGTTGCGCACTTCGCAGAGCGGAATCTGCGATCCGGTGATCACGACGGGCTTGCCGAGGCCGCGGAGCATGAACGGGAGGGCGGAGGCGGTGTAGGCCATCGTGTCGGTGCCGTGCAGCACAACGAAGCCGTCGTAGCGCCGGTAATTCCCCGCGATGTCGCGCGCCATGTTCACCCATTCGCGCGGAGTCATGTTCGAAGAATCGAGCAGCGGCTCGTATTCGTGGATCGTGAACGCCGGCATGGACGGATTGCGCAGCTCCGGCATCTCGCGCATCTGCCGCTGCAGATATCCCGGCTCCGGCCGGTAACCGGAGCGGGTGCGTCTCATCCCGATCGTGCCGCCGGTGTAGGCGATGTAGACGCGTTTACGCTTCATGCAAACAAGTGGATATCAACAATTTCGGCGACTCGGCGGGAGGAGATTGCAGCGACAACGTTACCACCCGAACGACCGACGACCACTCCTCCGCGGGTCGACGACGACCTGATCCCACCTTGATTCCGGCGCGGCTCGTCTGGCTCGCCTCGTTTGGGCGGTTCCGTTCGCTGCGCTGCGGCGTCGGCGCTGAATCCAGCTGCTCCGCATTCTTTCACGGCGCCTCTCGCAATGAGCAAGGTGCTGTTCAACGGCGACGACCGGCGCCCGCCGCTCTTCCGCCTCGGCGAACGCTTTCATGTCGATGTGGAGTCGTTCCTCCGAGCGATGGTCTGTACCGATCGGGGATTTCCGGAGCAGAACCATCTGGAGTCTGAGTCCGATCTAGCGGCTGTTCTTGATGACCGCTCCCTCCTTCATCACGAAGAAGACGTGCTCGGTCTGATGGATGTCCTCGAGCGGATTGCCCGGAACGGCGACGATATCGGCGAGTTTTCCCGGCGCGATCGAGCCGACCTTGTCGCTGACTCCCAGCAGGTCCGCGGCCGATGACATCGCGGTGCGGAGCGCGGCCGCCGGCGACATGCCGAGGGAGGTTTCGAGGCCGAATTCGAGAGCGTTCATGCCGTGCGGCGAGACGGCCGAGTCGGTGCCGAACGCGATCTTGACGCCGATCTTCAGCGCGTTGCGAAACATGTCGCTTCGCGCGGCCACCGCTGCGCGCCCCTTCGCCGCAATCGGCGGCGGAAACTTGTCGATCGAGCGCATGACCCAGTCGCCGGCGAGCAGCGTCGGGACGAGATACGTCCCGCGCTCCTTCATCATCTGCAGCGTGTCGGGCTTCATGAACGAGCCGTGCTCGATCGAGTCGACGCCGGCCTGAATCGCCATTTTCGCGGCCGTGTCGCCGTGGCAGTGCGCGGCAACTTTGCGTCCCCAGTGATGCGCTTCCTCGACGATCGCATTCATCTCTTCCTGCGACAGCTCGGGAGCGTCGACCGGATCGGCAAGCGAGAGCACGCCGCCCGAGGGCATGAATTTGACGACATCGGCGCCGTATTTGATCTGATAGCGGACCGCTTCGCGGCATTCCGCGGGACCGTTGCAGACGCCTTCGCGCGGACCGGCAGGCGGAACGCCGCGCGCGGGCGGAATCGGCGTGCCGTCGGTGTGGCCGCCTGTCGCTCCGATCGCGTAAACGGCGACGAGCATTCGCGGACCGACGATCCATCCGTTGTTGATCGCGTTGCGCAGAGCGACATCGACGTAATCGCGCGCCCCGACGTTTCGCACGGTCGTGAATCCCGCGTCGATCGTCTTGCGCGCGTACGTCGACGCGAGCAGCGCCTGCTCGGCCGGCTGGCGCATGATCTCGTTGTAGAAGTCGAGATACCAGTTCGGGCCCGATTCCTCGCTGAGATGGACATGGGCGTCGATGAATCCCGGTAGCAGCGTGGCGTCGCCGAGGTCGATGACGCGCGCGTTGGCGGGAATAGAAAGATTCGAACCAGCCGCCGTGATCGTTTTTCCGTCGATCACGATGACGGCATTCCGTACCAGCGTGTCCGATGTGCCGTCGAACATCCGCGCGGCCCTGATGGCCACCGGCTGCGCGAAAACTAGCGAGGGGAGAAACAGCAGCGCGCTCAGCAGTTTTTTCATGCGCGTGAACTTATCAGAGTTCGTTTAAAATGGACGCATCCAACTCAGCTGCAGAAAAGAAAGGGGAATCCTTTGATGAGCACTCTTGCGTTCCTTATGCAGACCGATACCACCGGAAGCGCCGGCAATGCCGTAGCGGCGGGAGCGGCCGGCGTCCTCGGCATCGTCTGGCTCGCGGTCCTCGTGATCATGATCGCGGCATGCTGGAAGATCTTCACGAAAGCCGGCAAGCCCGGTTGGGCAGCGATCGTGCCGATCTACAACCTGGTCGTTCTGCTGGAAATTGTCGGGCGTCCGGTGTGGTGGGTCGTGTTGCTGCTCATTCCCTTCGTGAATCTGATCGTCGGGTTCATCCTCGCATTCGACCTCTCAAAGGCTTTCGGAAAAGGCGCGGGCTTCGCCCTCGGCATGATCTTTCTCGGAATCATCTTTGCGCCGATCCTCGGCTTCGGCAGCGCGCAATATCAGGGCGCTCCGGCGCGGGCCTAACCGCTTCACCTCACTCCATCTGCGGCGCGCCGGCAACGGCGCGCCGCTTGCACTTTAGGGGGCGGGAGGCTCTATGCCCACGAGTGCACACGCAGCCCAGCCGGGCAACGGCAAGGCGCACAAAAAGCAATCCAACGCGGCCGCGCTGATCGAGCTGGCGGCCGCGACGATTTCGGTCGACGCGATCCTGGAGCTCATCGACAAGCTCGGCGTCAAAGATCTGCTGGTGAGCAAGCTGCGATCGCGGCTGGAGGACGCCGATGTCGACGGGCTCATCGACGACGCATTCGAATACCTCCGCCGGAACCCCGAGGCGCTCGTCATCGTCCTCGGCGCAATTACGGTGGCGACCGGCGCGATCGTCTTTCTGGAATCGCGGCACCCGCATCGCGGCGAGCTGGCGTCCGTGGAGAAAATGACCTCGGAGCGCCGCCGTACAGCGCGGATGTAATCAACGCATGCAGTGCACCGCGTCCGTGAGGCGGCGGGCGCGCGGACAAATGTGCTGGGCCCAGCCCCCCACGGCGATCGCGAGAGCGAAGATCAGCACGAACGGAATCGCCGTCTTCTTCATCACGCTGCCGATCCAGTTGCCGTGCGTCGCTTTGTGCGCGTGAGGCGTGAGCGCACCGGCGAGCGCGGCGTTGAAGGCCGTCTCCCCGAGGATTCCGGGTGCGGCCCAGACGATCCAGGCGAACGACAGCACGATCGCCACGACGAGCGCGATGATCAGCACCACGAGAATCAGCTCGCCGAGGTCGTCGCCATCAATCCCTCCGCCGCCACCGCCGCTTTTCGATGAGCCGCCGCTCCTGGCCGGCTGCGCAACCGGCGCGGGAATGACGGCGACTTTGGGCGCGGCCGTCGCGCCGGGTTCATCCCAGCTTCCGCTCGCTCCGCCGCCGCCGAATTTCCCGCCGCCGCCGCTCAACGACGACGATCCCGATGACACGGACGACGAAGACGACGATCCGCCGCTGCTGAAATTGATCGAGTCGAGCCAGTTGCTTCCGCCGCTGCGCATCGAGATGTAGGCGAGCCACAGCTTCACGAAGACGACGAACGCGCCCCACGCGGCCAGCACGGCAACCGCGTAGCGCAGCGCGAATATGTCGAGATGAATCAGAAACAGCACTCGCGTGATGCCGAGGCCCACGAGAATCGTGCCGGTGAGGATGGCGGCCATGTGCAGCCGCAGGAAGAAGCGATGCTGCAGCGCCGCGGCGAGCCGCTTCTCCGTCGGCGGCGCCGTGACGGGAACGGTACTACTGAGTTGCATCGCGAAGTTTTAGCACAGTGTTCCAGTTTCGCGCGGTGACGCGGGTGTCGAGGGTTTTCTCGATCAGCGCATTTGTCAGCTTCGATCGTCCCTGACCGTCGGGATAGTAGACGTAGAGCTGCTTGCCCTTTCCGCGCGCCACCTCGCGCCCTTTGATCGCCTTCTGAAGCGCCGGCGCGTCGGCGCTGCTTTTCAGAAACAGAACGACGAGACGGCCGGGATCGTCCTTCGCTTCTGTCGGAAAAGGATTGGCGGCGACGATCGCATCGAGATCGGCGGTGCTGCGGACAAAAACGTCGGTGTGCAGCTTTGCTTCGAGCATTTTCTCGAAGTCGTCGCGCCGCGCCGATCCGAAGATCAGATTCCCGCTCTGCAAAAGCGTCCGGACTTCGTTGAACCCGAGGTTCTCCGCGATCGAGCGCAGATCGGCCATCGCAATCGGCTGATGACCGGCGACGTTGACCGCACGCAGCAGCGCCGCGTACATCATCCGCCGCTGACCGCCGGCAAGATGAAGATCTCGGAGCCGTCTTCGACCGCCGTCTGCAGACCTCCGGCGTCGCGGATGCTTTCGCCGTCGACGAAGATATTGACGTGCGGCCGCACTTCGCCGACTTCGGTGATGATTCGGTCGCGAACGCCCGGATATTTCGTCCACAGCAACGACAGCGCATCGGCAACGGATGCCGCGCGCCCGTCGACACGAACTTCGCCGCGATTTCCGGCGAGCTCGCGAAGCGGACCGGGGATGTAGAACGTGTACGACATCAGACTCGCGCCGCTTTCACCGAGACGACCGGCGGCAATCCGTCGATGACGGTCATCCACTTCCGGCCTTCGTTCGACGATGCGAACACTTTGCCGCTGCGCGTGCCGAAGTAAACGCCATCGAGCGCGTCAGCGGCCATCGCGTCCCGCAGCACGCATTCGTAGGCGTTCTCCTGCGGGAGTCCTTTCGACATCGGCTCCCATCTCTTTCCGCCGTTCTTCGTGCGGTACACGCGCAGCTTGCCTTCGGGGGTGGCGCGGAACCCGTCCGATTCGATCGGGACGATCCAGACTTTGTCGGCGTCGTCGGGATGTATGGCCATGGCGAAGCCGAAGTCGGACGGAACGCCGTTGGCGATGTCTTTCCAGCTCTCGCCGCGGTCGTCGCTCCGATAGAGGCCCCAATGATTCTGCAGATACATGCGCTGCGGCTTCTTGCGCGACTGCACGACTTTGTGCACGCACTGGCCGAACTCGGGATATTTGTCGGGGAGGAACTCGGCGCGAACGCCTTTGTTCGACGGCCGCCACGTCGCGCCATTGTCTTCGCTGACGTACATGCCGGCGGTCGAGATCGCGACGCGCATCCGCCGCTTGTCTTTCGGGTCCTGCAGGATGGTGTGCAGACAGAGTCCGCCGCCGCCCGGCTGCCATTGCGGGCGCTGCGGATGGTCCCAGAGTCCGTCGACGAGCTCCCACGTTTCGCCGCCGTCGGTCGATTTGAAGAGCGCGGCCGGCTCGACGCCGCAGTACATCGTGTCGTCGTCGTGGCGCGACGGCAGAATCTGCCAGACGTTCTTCAGCGCGGTTTCGGTACGCTGCGGGAATTTGATGTTCGCTTCCTGCGGCACCGACCACGTTTTGCCGAAGTCGTCGCTCGATCGCAGGACGTTGCCCCAATGCATGCTGGTCGGACCGGCCCAGAGCCGCTGCCGCCCTTTGCGATCGTCGTACGCCATCGCGTAGACCGCGCTGCCGGGGAAGTAGGGGCCGCCCATCTCCCACTTCTTTCGCGACTTGTTCGAGCGGAAGAGGAACGCGCCCTTCATCGTGCCGACGAGGAGGAGGACATCGCCCTTTCTGGGTGTGACGTACGTAATTTCAGGCATCCGGAGATTGTACTTTCAGTAGAGACGAAGTTGTGCAGGCGAGCTGATTCGAAGAACCGCGTCCTGGCCGAAGCGCCGCTTGTACTCCTGCGCGATGGCTTCGATTGCCGCTTCGGTCGCTGCGCTGCGCGGATGATTCAGCTCGACGATGTACGTGTCCTCGCGAACGAGGTTGCCGCGCGGATCGAGCCACTGACCCTTCGTCTGAAAAATGGTCAGTCCCTGCGGGAATCGCGGCGTGATCACGGTACGGACGAAGTCGTCCCACTGCGCGTCCGACACCACTCCGCCGGCGGGGATGTTGCGGCCGAAGTACAGCCGGTCGTCGATTTGGAGGTTGGCCGTCTGGCACGCGAGCGCCAGAACGATCAGCAACAGCGCGCTGCGCCGCATGCGCCCATTATCATCGAACCGATGCTCGCGAAACTCAGGCGTGCAGTCCGGCGCATCATCCCGCGTCCGCTCGACGACTGGCTCGACGCGCCGGTCGTACCGACTCCACAGGATGTGGATTACGCCGCGGCGTACGAATCGGCGCTGCATGACAGCGAACGCGTCGATTCATTTGGCCGTGGTCGCTTCGACGACGGCCGGCGGTGGCGAGGCATCCTCGAACGCGCAGGCGTCGCTGACGGTTTGGTTCTCGATCTCGCGTCGGGCAGCGGAGGAGTGGCGCTCGCGCTCGCGGCCGGCGGCCGGCGCGTCGTGACGATCGACCGCGAATGGAGCGAGACGGGCCGCCTCGCGCATCGCGCGGCGCGGACGCCGTATCGGCACGTCATCGCCGAAGCATCCGCGCTGCCGTTCAAATCGGAATCATTCGCCGCGATCATCTGCCTCGACAGCTTCGAGCATTTCGCCGATCCCGCGCGGACGAGCGCCGAGGCGAGCCGGGTGGCGCGAAGCGGGGCGCCGATCGCCGTCGAAACGCCTGCGCGGATTCCGAATCTTTTTCGCCGCGATCCGCATTACGGCATTCCGTGTCTCTTGCTGCTGCCGAACGGGATGCAGCGTCGGCTTGCGATCCGCCGCGGTTTCACGCAGCCGCATCAATACACGCATCGGATTTACGCGTCCGCCGCGTCGATCGGGCAATTCTTTCCCCGCACGCGCATTCTTCGGCTTCTCGGCCGCTCTCGATTTCCGAAACGTTGGTTTTTCAGCGCCGTCATCCTGCGGCGGGAATGAGATTCACGAGAGGACGCCATCCGCGCGCCGATTACGAAGAGGCGCGGAACCGGATCAAAGACCGGGAATGACGCCCCACGTCCGCTTGCGGTACTCCGCGTAATCGGCGTAACGCGCGGCGAGCAGCTTCTCTTCGAATCGCGACTTCGTGATCAGAAACGCGATCAGCACCGCGCCCGAAATCGCGACGAACACGCCCGGCTCGCGAAGAAAAAGGCCGGCGACGACCAGGACGATCCCGCTGTACATCGGATGGCGCAGCAGGCGATAGACACCGCTCGTCACGAGATGACCCTCCGCCTTCGGCTCCGGCGCGATCTGCACGACTTTGCGCAGCGACACGAACGCCGGCGCCATCAGGAGCAGGCCGGCGACGCCGATCGCGCTGCCGGCGATCGTCAGCGCGTCGAATAGGCGCATCCCCGGCGCAAAGAGGCACACCGCCGCGAAGACGACGATCAGCGATGTCTGTGCGACCGCGAACGCGTTGCTCTTGCGATGGGTGTCGATCGTCATGCCCTCGCGACGAGCAGCTCCTCCGCTTTGGAGGATTGAAGCCCGTCCGTTCGTCCGGCGAAGTATCGCGCGCTCAGATCGCCGCCCGACACATGCCGCGCCTCGCGAAATCCCGCCTCGCGCGCCAGCGCGAGCATTTCGTCGGGCGCGAAGAAGCTGATGAACGGAGTTCCCGACGCGCGCGCGCCTCGCGCCGCCGCTTCGATCATCGGCCGCATTTCCGGTTCATTCATTTCGATTGGCAGCATGAACGTCATCGCCAGCGTCGATCCCGGCGCGAGCGACGCGATCTTGCGCAGCGTGTCCAGAATGGCATCGCGCGTGAGGTACATCGAAACGCCGGCCATCGAAATCACGGCCGGCCGTGTCGCGTCGAAACCCGCCGCCGCGAGCCGCTGCCACAAATCATCTTTCTCGAAATCGACGGCGACGAATCGCAGCCAGTCCGGCACTCCGAACCCGAGCTCCATCAGCCGCCGCCGCTTCCACTCTTGGGCGCCCGCCCGGTCGACCTCGAAGACCCGCATGTGCGATGCGGTGTCGGGCCTGCGCTGCGCAAACGTGTCGAGTCCGGCGCCGAGGATGACGTATTGCGGCGGTCGTTGGTCGAGAACGAGGTCCTCGATGAATCGCGCGCGCGCCACGATCGACGCCCGAAACGTGCAAGTGAACTGCGGGTCCATGTCGGGACGCCGCCGCCATCCTTCATCCGGATCGACGAGACGCAGACCGATCGTGTCTTCGAGCACATGCGGCTGCGGATCCACCTCGACGTGCAGCGCGCGCCACAACGCGACCCGAACAGCAGTGCTGTCGGGCTGCGTTTGCATGTTCAAGAGATGTCCTGACCGAAGCAGAGGCGGTAGCCGTTGCAGTCGAGAACGACGAAATCACGGCAGCCGTACTCCTGATCGCACAGTCCGCGAGCGATCGTGGCGCCCTTCGATACGAACTCCGCGTGCAGCGCATCGGCATCGCCGATCCAGACGTAGGCGTCCCACGCGCCGCCCTCCCGATCCGCCTGACCGTTCGGCCGCACGAGCGAGGCATCGTCGATCTGCGCGAGCATGATGACGATGCCGCCCCGTTTGACCATACAAAACGCCGGCGGCTCGCCCCAGAAGCGGTCGAACGAGAACCCGAACGTGTCGCGATAGAAATGCGCAGCGGCGACGACGTCCGGCACCAGAAAATATGGCGCGACGTACCACCGCTCCGATTGCGCCATCATCTCGCTGCGTCAGGCCTTCCGCTCCGGCGCCGGCGCGGGCTGCGGAGCTGGGGGCTGCGGGACAGGCGTCGGCACGTCGGTGGACGGTCCGCTGCCCGGCGCAATGGTCATCTTCTCGCCGGTCGCCTCCTCCGGGTAGTACTCCTTCTGCTTCATGTAGTCGGTGCCGGTGTCCTCGCGGAGGATGTCGTTGACTTCCCAACCTTCGAGCGTTTCGCGCTCCAGCAGCTTGCGCGCGATTTTGTCGAGCGATGTCTTGTTGTTCGAGATGACCTCGTGCGCACTCTTGTACGCCTTCTCCAGAATGCGGCGCACCTCTTTGTCGATCTCGATCGCCGTCGCTTCGGAGTAGTCCTGGTGCTGCGCGAATTCGCGGCCGAGGAAGATGGCCTCTTCCTTCTTGCCGAATGTGGCGGGACCGAGGTCCGACATGCCCCACTCGCAGACCATGCGGCGGGCGAGCTGCGTCGCGCGCTCGATGTCGTTGCCGGCGCCCGTGGTGATCTCGCTCAGGAAAATCTCCTCGGCGATGCGGCCGCCCATGAGGACGGCGAGGTTCGCCTCCAGATATCGCTTCGAGTACGAATACTTGTCCTCGGTCGGCAGCTGCTGTGTCAGGCCGAGGGCCCGGCCGCGCGGGATGATGGTGACTTTGTGCAGCGGATCGGCGGCGGGGAGAACGGCGGCGACAACGGTGTGACCCGACTCGTGATAGGCGGTGTTGCGCTTCTCGCGATCGCTCATGACCATCGACTTCCGCTCGACGCCCATCAGGACCTTGTCCTTGGCGAACTCGAAATCGACCTGTTGCACCTTCTTCTTGTCGTAGCGTGCAGCGTTGAGCGCGGCCTCGTTGACGAGGTTTGCGAGATCGGCGCCGGAGAAGCCTGGTGTCCCTCGCGCGAGCACCGACGGATCGACATCCTCGGCGAGCGGGATGTTGCGTGTGTGCACGCGGAGAATGCCTTCGCGTCCTTTGAGGTCGGGGAGATCGACGACGACGCGCCGATCGAAACGGCCGGGGCGCAGAAGGGCCGGGTCGAGCACGTCGGGGCGGTTCGTCGCGGCGACGAGAATGACGCCATCGTTCGATTCGAAGCCGTCCATCTCGACGAGCAGCTGGTTGAGGGTCTGCTCGCGCTCGTCGTGGCCGCCGCCGAGACCCGCGCCGCGATGACGGCCGACGGCGTCGATTTCATCGATGAAGATGATGCACGGCGCGTTTTTCTTGCCCTGCTCGAAGAGGTCGCGGACGCGCGAGGCGCCGACGCCGACGAACATCTCTACGAAGTCGGAGCCGGAGATCGAGAAGAAGGGCGCATTTGCCTCGCCGGCGATGGCGCGGGCGAGAAGGGTCTTGCCGGTTCCCGGCGGGCCCATCAGCAACACGCCTTTCGGAATCTTGCCGCCGAGCTTCGTGAACTTCTGGGGCTCTTTGAGGAACTCGATGATCTCGTGAAGCTCGAGCTTCGCTTCATCGACGCCGGCGACGTCCTTGAAGGTCACCTTCTTCGCGCTGCCGGAGAGGAGTTTCGCTTTTGATTTGCCAAAGGAGAGGGCCTTGTTGCCGCCGGCCTGCATCTGCCTCATGAAAAAGATCCAGAGGCCGATGAGGAAGAGCACGGGCGCCCACGTAATGAGGGCCGTGACGAACGGCGCGTCGCGCGGCGGCTCGAACTCCATCTGCACACCTTTGCTGCGAAGCTGGGTGTACATGTCCTGATAATTCGTCGGGCCGGTGGTGTGGAACTCGTGCCGTCCGCCCGGCGCCGTCGGCTTCGTCTCGCCGCGGATGTCTTCGCCGCGGATCGTCACCTTGTCGACGTAGCCCTGGTTCACGCGATCGAGGAACGTGCTGAACGCGATGTTCTCCTGCGTTCCCTTCGTCGTCTGGAACAGGCTCCACAGCAGAAAGACGAGGACGATGATGACCACCCAAAGAAGGGCGGTCTTTACGGTGGAATTCAAGAAAAGGCCTCCAAAGCGGCACGCGATGCGTCACGCGTGCCATTGCCGTGTTAACGGTCGCGGCAGGATTGAAATTCTAGTGGAGGTTGAGCGAAACGGTGTCAGAACTCACGAATCCACAGCCGCGGCGCGCCGGCGGCCGGATCGAACACGGAATTCAGCATCGACTCGGTCATCCAGCGCCAGCCATTCTGCAGAATCAGCCTTCCCATGAGCGTCTCGTTCGGTTCGAGGACGAAGAGCATTCGAGGAGTCGCTGAGGTCTCGTCGGGAGCAAGGGTCGTGTCGTAAAGGCCCTGGTACGGGGCCGCGTTCGGAATCGTCATCTGCGTGAAGATGTCCTGCGCGTCGACGGCGATCAGCGAACCGGGGATCGAGCGGAAGCTTCCGGGCTGTCCGACAAACGCGCGGCGCCGACGGGTCGCCTCCGGCAGCGAGTTGTCGACGAGTCGAAACTCCGTTTGTCCGATCGTGGTCCAGGCCACGAGCGAACGATCGGCGCCGGCCGCGATTCTGGGATTCGAACCACTCGTCGCGACGATCCCGCTTCTCACGGAACTCAGATCGCGCGAAACGGCCGCCATTTCAATCGCAGTCGAGGTCGGGCCGTGCCATTGAGCGCACTGGTTCATCCAGGCAACGACATATTCGGACCCGTTCCAATCGAGGTCGACGTCCAGCTGGTCCATGAGCGGAGCAGGATCGAGCTGCACACCGCCGGCTTCGAGGACAACGCCGCCCGGCGAGACGTGCGCGGCGTAGACCCGCGTCGCAGTCCCGAAGGCGGCGCACGGCGACTCCTGCACCGCGCGAACCCAGACGACGAACCAGCCCGAGCCGTCCCACACGACGCGCGGCGCGCCGAAAGCGGTGCCGTCGCCGATCCGAATGTCGTTCGTGTCGAGGAGCGTGCCGTCGGACGCGAGGCGGCGGCCGAGCACTTCGCCCCCGCGCGTCCAGACGATCAGCGACGCCATGCCGTTGTACGCGACATCGGGATCGATGTTGTCGCCGGAGCTCGAGATCTGAATCCCCGTCGGGTCGAGAGAGCTCGCATCGAATCGTGCCGCAAAGATCTGATGCGAGGCGCCAATGGCCTCGTCCCAGACAGCAATCGTCGTCTTGCCGTCGCTGCTGAGCGTGCCATGGTTCTGCGCGGTCTCACTCATCGAGATGACGAACGGCGCGCCGACGTCCGTCGCGGTGAGGAACGCACCCTCGACATCGAGATCCATCGGTCCCTGAGCGACTGAAGCGCAAAGGATCGTCATTCCGTTCGTTGCCAGCGTCGATGGTCCCGACAAAGGCGCGGGTGCGCTGACTGCCCCTTGCGCGTCCACATTGATGATGTACGCCCCACCGCCGGAGGGAAAGTTCTGATACGCGATCCACGTCCGTCCGCTCGCGATGAGCACGTCCGTTGCCCGCGCCGAATCGGACGTGAGCTGTCGCGATGGCGCGGTGGCATTCGACGCAATGTCGATCGATGTCGTCCACACGCCGAAACCATCCCCCCACACGATGATGTCGCGGGTGCCGTCCGATGTCGCAGCGAGGCCGAGGACGTGCGTCACCATCGACCGCACCAGGAACCAGTCGCTCGACACGCCGCTGCTCGAAATGCGGCGCGCGTAGAGCTCATCGTGCCCGACCGCGTCTTCCTTCGTGGAAAGGACGAGAAATCCGGCGCCATCCACGGTCAGCGCGAGGCGCGCGTTGGCGTCGCCGTGTGTGTCGCCGACAGGAATGGCCGATTGGATGACATCGCCGTTGTCGTCGAACAGCGAGGCCGTAAATGGACCTTCGGACTGGGCGAGGACGAGATGCACGGCGCCGTTCCACGCGGTCATCGTGGCCGTCACGCCGGGTTGCGCGATCGTCGTCCGCTGTTCGATGCGGCCGTACGAGTCCATGATCGCCGCATTCAGGCCGCTGTCGGAGATCCACGAAGCGAAATAGCCGTCGCGCGCCGCCGAAATATTGACGCCTCGCGCGTTCGGATCGAGCGGTACCGGAAGAGTGGTCGCCATCGTTCCGTCGGAATTGACACGCACGGCGGAAACGCTGGACCCGTTCGGCAGATCCGTCGTCCACGCGGCAAGGTAATCGAAACCGTTCGAAGCGATCGATGCTTCGGTCTGATTGAACGCCGCCGGACCGATGCGCGGAGTTTCTGTGAACGGGCCCCAACCGGCGGAGAGGCGGGAGGCAGTGAACGCGATGAGCAGGGCGAGGGGGATCTTCAATCCATTTGGAGATACGGACGCGTGCTCAGACGCGTCCAATGTACGGAAGATTCGCGAACTGGCCGACGAGCTCGAGGCCGTAACCGACGAAGACGCCGCGATCGTCGGCCTCGAAGGCCCGGTAATCGACCTCGAGATCGATCGTGCGGAGCTGGGGACGGTCGACGAGGGCGACGAGCTTCAGCTCCGCCGGATTCTTCTGCCGCAGCTGCTGCAGCAGATAGCTCTCGATCACGCCCGTGGAAACGACGTCCTTCAGCAGGTACACATGCTTGCCGGCGATGTCGGACCAGTGCAGGTAGTCGATCTCCATCGCACTGGCGATCTCGGTGTCGGCCATCTCGCGGATCACGTTGATGAATCCGTAACTGACGTCGCCGGGAACCGCGCGCATCAGATCGGCGAGAAAGAACGACGCGCCTTTGAGAACGCAGAGGAGGAAGACCTCGGAGCGGCCGGCATCCTTGCGGATGGCTTTGCCGAGCTTAGCGACCCGGCCGGCGATCTGCTTCTGGCTGAATGCTTTCTTGACTCGCTTCTTCAATCGCAACCTCGTAGCGGTCGCCGCTGCCGGTGACCTTGAACGCTTCCGAGACCTCCACACCGGTCACGCAGACGATCTTGCCGTTCCAGACGAGCAGCGGGATGCGGTCACGGCACTCGACGGCGATTTTACGGTCAATCAGAAAATCCTTCAGCTTTTTCTCCTGCTGCATGCCGAGGGGCTGGAAGCGGTCGCCGGGGCGGCGGTTGCGGACGATGAACGTCGGCTCGGCGCCGCTTGGCAATTCGAAGTTGCCGCTTGCCGGTTGCCTGTCGATTCGCACGCCGTGAGCCGCCTCGCCGGCGCGCAGTTGAAACTCGAACCCGCCGGTCTTTTGCGGCTTGATCCGCAGGATCCACTCCTCGCCGCGACGAAGGAGCTCGAGACTGCCGGTCACGCTGACGCGCTTGAGCGAATCGAGCTGGCCCGCGATGCGCTCGAGGTCTTCCGACGACACGTCGCGTGCATGCGGGTCGAGCCTGCGGATGTGGCGATGCAGCAGCGCGCGGCGAAGCCACGGATCCTCGGGAAAGGAGCGGAATCGCGTCTCCGTGGCGGCCACGAAGCTCGAGTCCATTGAGTCGAGGACGGCCTCGACCGCCTGCCACTCGTCGCGCGCCTGCGTTGCGATCGCCGCGAGATTCTCGATCGCCGAGCCGTCGAGCTCGGCGAGCACACGGCGCACACGATTGCGCAGAAATCGCGGATCGGAATTCATCCGATCGACGCGCGCCACGATGCCGCGCTCGCGCAGAAACTGCTCGATCTGGGCGCGCGTGACTTCGAGCAGCGGGCGCACGACGCCGTCCGCGCGCATGGGATGAATCCCGCGCAGAGCGGCGAGACCTCCGCCGGTGATGAGCCGCATCAGCACCGTCTCCGCCTGATCGTTCTTCTGATGCGCGGTGGCGATGTGCGACGCCCCCACGCGGGCGCGGATCTCCTGCAATCGCACGTTCCGTACCTCGCGTGCCGCGGCTTCGAGGCCATGCCGCCGAATGAGATCGCGATCGATCGAACCGTCGGCGAGGTGCAGCAAAACGTTGAGGCGATCGCAGAGA
>DATIZY010000131.1:0-8804 GCA_035516895.1 Thermoanaerobaculia bacterium
TCACGAGCTCCGACGCGCGGAATCCCGGGACGCGCGTCGCCAGGAACTGCGTGCGGTCGACGCGGCCGAGGAGGAGATCGGCGGGACGAAATGCGGTGAGGGTGACCGTGATCGACGCGATGAGCGCCGGCGCCGCGGCAACGATCGCGATCGGAGTGGCCCACCGTTTCGCGATGATGACGAGCGCGTACGCTTCGAGCGGCGCCAGGCCGATGAACATCGGCAACAGAAGCCGCGTCGGCGGGTGAAAGAGCAGCGCGAGCGCAAGCGGCGGCAGGACGAGCGCGAGCCAGCGCCGGCTCCATCGAAACCAGATCGCCAGCGCGATGGCGAACAGGCCGAGCGCATGATGCAGCCCGGCAACTTCGTCCGGCTGCGCGTCCGCGGGACCCTGCAGCCACGCGATGCCGAGCGCACCGGGAACTCTGCTGTGAAATTCCGACGCATACGCGACGCGCTGCGCCGGAATCCCGGGCA
Source organism: Thermoanaerobaculia bacterium (assembly GCA_035516895.1). Classification (GTDB taxonomy): domain Bacteria; phylum Acidobacteriota; class Thermoanaerobaculia; order Gp7-AA8; family Gp7-AA8; genus Gp7-AA10. The sequence goes on from DATIZY010000131.1 coordinate 478, forward strand.
CGGGACGGTGAAGGGCGATGTAGCTGATCGGGAAAATCGGATCGCCGGTGTGCGCGACGTTGCGGATGCCGTACGGCAGAAACGCGACGACGACCGGAACGAAGAGCGGCAGGAATCTGCGCCGCGCGACGATCGTCCAGATCACCAGTCCGGCGACCGCCGGCGCGACGGTGACTTTGATCGCCACCGCGGCGCCGAGAGCGATTCCCGCGGAGACGAGCGACGATCGCCGAAACAGGAGCAGCGTCGCGGCGATCACGCAGAACACCGCCGCGTGATCGGTGAAGGCGGCGGAAGCCGGCGCGAGCACGACCGGCGCGGCGGCGTAGAGCATCGGCGCGAGCATCGCGGCGCTTCGCATGCGCGGGCGGTACGTCGCCACTGCGAGGGTGCCGAGGGAGGCGAGGAAAAAGCCGAAGTGAATGAATTTCGCCGTCTCGCCGCCCGCGACGCGCAGCGCGACGAGGTAGATCATCTCGAGCGTCTGCGGCAGCGCGCCTGCGAACGTCCATGGCACGTACCAGACGTGTCCGGTGAGCAGAAAGAGTTTCGGCAGGGCGACGTGATACGCGAGGCCGTCGGAGTCGACGAGCGGCAGCAGCAGCTGCGGCAGCGACGCGATCACGAGCAGCGCGATGACGATCGTCGCGACCGGATTCGCCTTCGCCAGTTTGATGATGAGCGCGAAGCACCGCCGGGCGTTGCGCGCCCACTCGCGCGCGCGCACGAGCGACGCAATCGCCGCGATCGCGAAGAGCGGCACGATCGCGGCGGTGCCGATGAACGTCCCGGCGATCCAGCTGCACCAGCCGACGGCGAGGGTTCCGGCCGCTAACGACGCCGGAATCGCCAGCGCCGCGCGTCCCGGACGGATCGATGCGGGCATTGCCGCGAAGCCCACCATCGACAGCGCCGCGAGGATGACGAGCGCGGCCACGCCGTGCAGTGCAGCCGCCGCGACGATGCTCACTCAGCCGAGTTTAACGTTTCGTCGCGCCGCGAGCGGTGAAGAATCAAAATGCGAACACCATCACAGAAGCGCAGAGCGGCTACAAAAGCCGCAGCCGCACCGTGAACGTTGCGCCGCGGTTCGTCCCCTCGCTTGCTGCTTCAATCGTGCCGCCGTGCGCCTCGATGAGGCGGCGCGAGATCGCGAGGCCGATGCCGATCCCGGGATATCCCTTCGCGCGCGTACCGCGGCGGAACGGCTCGAAGACGTACGGCACGAAATCTTCGCCGATGCCCATGCCGGTGTCGCTCACCTCGACCACGGCCCAACCATCCTCGCGCCGCGCGCGGATGGCGACCTCTCCTTCCGCGGTGAATTTCACCGCGTTCGAGAGCAGATTCACGAACACCTGCTGCAGGCGGTTGGGATCGCCGCGCACCACGAGCGCATCGCCGGGAATCTCCGTCGTCAGCGCCACGCCTTTGTTCTGGGCCTGAAGCCGGACGAAGCTCGCGGCCGTCCGCATCACGCGGCACAAATCGAATTCCTGCGCGTCGAGCGCAATCGCTCCGCGCTCGGAGTGCGCGAGGTCGAGCAGATCGTCGACGATCCTCGTCTGCGCGAGCACGGCGCTTTTCATCTGCTGCAGCGCGCTGCGGATCGATTCGTCGCCGCTCGCGTCGAGCTCCATCAGCTGGATCCAGCCCATGATCGCGGTCAGCGGGATGCGCAGCTCGTGCGAGACCGACGCGAGCAGCTCGTCCTTCGCGCGGCTCGATTCCTCGGCTGCCTGCCGCGCCACCTGATCGCGGACGTCCATGATCACGAGGCCGATCGTGTCGGCGCCGTAGATCGAAAAGCAGCTGGCCGAGACGAGCGCCTGTCCGTCGCCGTCGCTCCAGCGCAACGTGAACGTCTCTTCGCGCGGCGATTCGAGCGCGAGCTGCAGCATCGCCGCGAAACGCGCGCGGTCGTTCTCGGCCACCGCGTCGAGCAGACTGCTGCCGAGCAGTTTCTCGGTGAGCGGCCCGATCGACTTCGTCAGATGGTTGTTCGCGTACACGATCGTGCCGTCCGCGAGCACGCTGGCGATGCACTGCGGCAGCTTGTCGACGATCGTGCGGTACATCGGCTCGTCCTTGTGGATGCGCGAAAGGCGCACGCCGTGCTGTTCGAGGACGACCAGAGCGTCGACCTCGTCGGCCTGCAGCGCGCGGACGAGATCCTCGAGCTCTTCGACGCGGTCCCGCGCCGGGTTCTTCTGGTTCATGACGCCACTTCTCGCGAATTGCTGTGCGGGCGCAGATCGAAGCTCACCAGCACGCGCTCGGTGTCGGAGAGATCGCCGATGATCTTGCGGACCGGCACCGGCAGCTTCCGTACCAGCGTGGGAATGGCCACGATGTCGTCGCGCCGGGCGATCTTCGGATCGGCGCCGACATCGACGATCTCGATCGTGTAGGTGTCGTCGAGATACTCGGCGCAGAACCTCTTCAGATTGGCGATCGCGGCGACGGACTTCGGCGTCTGCCCTACAACGTACAGGCAAAGGTCCCACGACGCGTCGGCCTTTTTCTTCCTGGCGGTCATTGCCGGATTCTCGCGGCTTTCATCGCCGGCCGCGAAACGGCCGCACTCTTCCGGCTCGCCGCCATGGCGTTGCGCTCCGCGCCGATCTGTTCCTCGCGTCCGCGGTCCTCCGCCGAGAGCCGCTCGAGCTGCTCGCTCTCCGCTTCGAGCTCGGCACGAATCGCGGCGATGCGGCGCTCGATCGCCCGGCGCTTGCGCGCCGCCTCTTTCCGCTGCTCGGTCGCCGCCACGGATTCCTTCGCCTCCTGCGCCAGGCGTGCCGAGCCCGTCAGCACTCCCTCGGAGCCGAGGTAGGGTGGGGTGAGGCGGATGCCTTTCGACGACATGGTGAACTCGCGCATCTGATTGGAATGCGCCGTGCCGCGGCTCTTGAGAATGTACAGCACGCGAGTGCGCTCGCCGCTCGATTCGACGTCGCGGAGAAGGAGCCAGGTGTCGATGAGCGACGAGATGCCGGTGGCGGTGGCTTCGAGCGCTTCGCCGCCGCCGGTCAGGCTCGTGAGCGCGACCGTGATCTGCTGCGTCTTCAGAAAATCGACGAGGCGCATCAGCATCGCCTTGACTTCCGTCTGATCGGCGATGGCGAAGAAGTTCGTGATCGCATCGAGGATGACGAGCGAGGGAGCGAACTCGCGCACCGCCTTGTGGATCGTGGCCAGGTGCATCTCCACGCCGAACGCCGTGGAGCGCGACGCGATGCAGCGCAGCGCGCCGCTGCGCAGGAACGGATTGAGGTCGATGCCGATCGATTTCATGTTGCGGGCGATCTGCTGCGGCGACTCCTCGTACGCCAGCAGCAGGCAGCGCTCGCCGCGCTCGCACGCCGCGCGGGCCATGTGCGCCGTGACGCTGCTCTTGCCGGCGCCGGCGGTCCCGGAGATCAGCATCGTCGAGCCGCGGTGCAGGCCTCCGGAGAGCATCGCGTCGAGATCGGCGATTCCGGTGCTGATCCGCTCCGTCGAAGCCTCGTGCGAAAGGCCGATCGACGTGATCGGCAGAACGTCGACTCCGTCGGCGTTGATGAGGAACGGGTATTCGTTCGTGCCGTGGCTCGTGCCGCGATACTTCACGACGCGCAGCCGGCGCGTCGCGACCTGATCGGCGAGCCGATGATCGAGAAGGATGACGCAGTCGGAGACGTACTCTTCGAGGCCCTGCCGCGTGAGCGTCCCGCCGCCCCGCTCGGCGGTGATGATCGCGGTGACGCCGCGGTCCTTCAGCCAGCGGAAGAGGCGGCGAAGCTCCGCGCGAAGGATCGCCTCGTTGGAGAAACCGGCGAAAAGCGTCTCGAGCGTGTCGAGCACGATGCGCTTCGCGCCGATCGAGTCGATCGCGTCGCCGAGGCGGAGGAAGAGAGCTTCGAGGTCGTATTCGCCGGTCTCGTCGATCTCGCTCCGCTCGACGGCGACGGATTCGACGAAGATCTTTCGCTGTTTCTGCAGGCGAACGAGGTCAAATCCGAGGGACGCGACGTTCTGCGCCAACTCGTCCGGGCGCTCCTCGAAGGCGACGAAGACGCCCGGCTCGCCCTGCTCGGCGCCGCGAATGAGGAACTCGATGCCGAACAGCGTCTTGCCGCAACCGGGACCGCCGCAGATCAGAGTCGGGCGTCCTCGAGGGATTCCGCCGTTCGTAATTTCATCCAGCCCACGGATTCCGGTCGGACATTTCTGCAGGACGGGGGCGGGGCTGGGACGACCGGCCATCTTGTCTCCTGGGGTCACGGACGCGGGGCGCGTGAGGCGAGGCATGATAGCCGCAAAGAACGATGAAATCGAATTTCCGATTTCAAGCTGCGGCGCAGAGCTTGCTTTACCGCGCGGCCGAGAGGCGAAGTTGGTTCCGAGAATTCTGATCGTCGACGATGACGCCGCGGTTCGCGCGCTCTTGCGCGTGATCGCGGAGCGGCAGGGGCTCGAGGTCGATGAAACGGCGGACGGCAATCAGTGCCTCGATCTCGTCGCGCGGAATGTCTACGATCTGGTGGTTCTCGATCTCGGCGCGTCGCACCGGAGCGGCTTTGATCTGATCGACTGTCTGCGCCGTAAGGCCGATCGTCCGGCGGTGATCGTGGTCGCGGCGTTCAGCCGGTGGGGGTTCGTCGATGTCGATCCGGACATGGTGCACTGCATCATGCGCAAGCCGTTCGATCTCGATTTGATCGCGGCGACGATGGCCTCCACCGCCCGCGCAATCCACGACCGTCGCGGGGTCAGGTCTGCCCTTCGTCCTTTTTTCTACGGCCGGTAGAGCTGTGTCGTCGCTTGCGATGACAAACCGCTTGGCCACAAACAGTTGAAGTGAGATTTCGCCGGCAGCGTTCGCGTCGGCGTCTGACCCGCGCTTGCTCTCGAATCTCTACCCCACGTAGAAAAAAGGACGAAGGGCAGACCTGACCCCAATTCTTGCTGGCGCTTGCGTTGCATACCGACCCCAGCAAATCTGGAAGGAACGGAGCCTCCGCTCTCGCGCCGGATAGGGCACCTCACACACGCACTGTAATTAATGGATAGGGGAACGACGACCCATGACCACCGGGATTGGCGTTGACAAGGCCTCCGAGCTCTCGCCGAAAGATTTCGAACGTCTGCTGCTGCGCACACTGACCGCAATCAAGAAAGGCGACTTCACGGCTCGCTTGCCCGTGGAGTTCACCGGCACCTCCGGAAAAATCGCCGACACGCTCAACGAGATCATGGACATGCAGGAGCGCCTGACCAGCGAGGTCAGGCGCACCTCGGAGATCGTCGGCAAAGAGGGCAAGCTCAATCACCGCGCGCAGATCCCCGCCGCCGGCGGATCGTGGACCGTCATCTGCGAATCGGTGAACACGCTCATCGGCGATCTCGTGCAGCCGACGAATGAGATCTCGCGCGTCATCGGCGCCGTCGCGAAGGGCGATCTGACCCGCAACATGGCGATCGATCTCGACGGCCGGCCGCTGAAAGGCGAGTTCCTCCGCACCGCGAAAACGGTCAATACGATGGTGACCCAGCTCGCGTCGTTCGCATCCGAAGTCACCCGCGTCGCGCGCGAGGTCGGCACCGAAGGCAAGTTAGGCGGACAGGCCGACGTGCAGGGCGTCTCCGGCACGTGGAAGGACCTCACCGACAGCGTCAACTCGATGGCCGCCAACCTCACGAATCAGGTCCGCAACATCGCTGAAGTCACCACCTCGGTCGCGAACGGCGACCTTTCGAAGAAGATCACCGTCGAAGTCCGCGGCGAAATCCTGGAGCTCAAGAACACGATCAACACGATGGTCGATCAGCTCCGCTCGTTCGCGTCGGAAGTCACGCGCGTGGCGCGCGAAGTCGGAACGGAAGGGAAGTTAGGCGGACAGGCCGACGTGCAGGGCGTGTCGGGCACCTGGAAAGACCTGACGGACTCGGTCAACTACATGGCCGCGAACCTCACGAATCAGGTCCGCAACATCGCACAAGTCACCACGGCCGTCGCGAACGGCGATCTCTCCAAACAAATCACCGTCGATGCGCGCGGCGAGATCCTCGAGCTGAAAGAGACGATCAACACGATGGTCGATCAGCTCCGTTCCTTCGCGTCCGAAGTCACGCGCGTGGCGAAGGAAGTCGGAACGGAAGGCAAGTTAGGCGGACAGGCGGACGTCAAAGGCGTCGCCGGAACATGGAAGGACCTCACCGACTCGGTCAACTACATGGCCGCGAACCTCACCGGACAGGTCCGCAACATCGCCGAGGTCACGACCGCGGTCGCGAACGGCGACTTGTCGAAGAAGATCACGGCCGAGGCGGAAGGCGAGATCCTCGAGCTGAAGAACACGATCAACACGATGGTCGATCAGCTCCGCTCGTTCGCGTCGGAAGTCACGCGCGTCGCGCGCGAAGTGGGAACCGAAGGACGTCTCGGCGGACAGGCGGAAGTCGCCGGCGTGGCGGGAACGTGGAAGGACCTCACCGATTCGGTCAACGCGATGGCGTCGAATCTCACGGGACAGGTGCGCAACATCGCCGAGGTGACGACGGCGGTCGCGATGGGCGATCTGTCGAAGAAGATCACCGTCGAAGTGCGCGGCGAGATCCTCGAGCTGAAGAACACGATCAACACCATGGTCGATCAGCTCCGCTCGTTCGCGTCGGAGGTCACGCGCGTGGCGCGCGAAGTCGGCAGCGAAGGGAAGTTAGGCGGGCAGGCGGACGTGAAAGGCGTCGCCGGAACGTGGAAGGATCTCACCGACAACGTCAACTTCATGGCCGCGAATCTCACCGGCCAGGTGCGCAACATCGCCGAGGTCACGACCGCGGTCGCGATGGGCGATCTGTCGAAGAAGATCACCGTCGAAGTGCGCGGGGAAATCCTCGAGCTGAAGAACACGATCAACACGATGGTCGATCAGCTGAGCGCGTTCGCGTCGGAAGTCACGCGCGTCGCTCGCGAGGTCGGCACCGAAGGGCGGCTCGGCGGACAGGCGGAAGTGCTCGGCGTCGCCGGGACGTGGAAGGACCTCACCGACTCGGTCAACGCGATGGCGTCGAATCTGACGGGACAGGTGCGCAACATCGCGGAGGTCACGACGGCGGTCGCGAAGGGCGACCTGTCGAAGAAGATCACCGCCGAGGCGCAGGGCGAGATCCTCGAGCTGAAGAACACGATCAACATCATGGTCGATCAGCTCAATTCGTTCGCGGCCGAGGTCACGCGCGTCGCACGCGAAGTCGGGACCGAAGGACGCCTCGGCGGTCAGGCCGATGTCAAAGGCGTCGCCGGCACGTGGCGCGACCTGACGGACTCGGTCAACTCGATGGCCTCGAACCTCACGGATCAGGTGCGCAACATCGCCGACGTCACCACGGCCGTCGCGAAGGGCGATCTGTCGCGCAAGATCACCGTCGAAGTCAAAGGCGAGATTCTCGCGCTGAAGAACACGATCAACACGATGGTCGATCAGCTGAGCGCGTTCGCGTCCGAGGTTACGCGCGTCGCCAAAGAAGTCGGCACGGAAGGAATCCTCGGCGGTCAGGCCGATGTGAAAGGCGTGGCCGGCACGTGGAAAGACCTCACCGAGTCGGTGAACTCGATGGCGTCGAACCTGACGAATCAGGTGCGCAACATCGCCGACGTCACCACGGCCGTGGCGAACGGCGATCTGTCGAAGAAGATCACCGTCGAGGTCAAGGGCGAGATCCTCGAGCTGAAGAACACGATCAACACGATGGTCGATCAGCTGCGATCGTTCGCCGCGGAAGTCACGCGCGTCGCGCGCGAGGTCGGGACGGAAGGGAAGTTAGGCGGACAGGCCGACGTGCAGGGCGTGAGCGGCACGTGGAAGGACCTCACGGATTCGGTCAATTCGATGGCCGCGAACCTCACGTCGCAGGTGCGGAACATTGCGGAAGTGACGACGGCCGTCGCGAACGGCGATCTGTCGAAGAAGATCACCGTCGATGTCAAAGGCGAGATCCTCGAGCTCAAGGACACGATCAACTCGATGGTCGATCAGCTCATCTCGTTCGCGGCGGAGGTCACGCGCGTCGCGCGCGAGGTCGGCACCGAAGGGAAGTTAGGCGGGCAGGCGCAGGTGCGCGGCGTGAGCGGCACGTGGAAGGACCTGACCGATTCGGTGAACTAGATGGCGGCGAACCTGACGTCGCAGGTGCGCAACATAGCCGAGGTGACGACGGCCGTCGCCAACGGCGACCTGTCGAAGAAGATCACCGTCGACGTCATGGGGGAGATCGCCGATCTGAAGACCACGATCAATACGATGGTCGATCAGCTCAACTCGTTCGCGGCGGAGGTCACACGCGTC
>DATIZY010000132.1:0-4817 GCA_035516895.1 Thermoanaerobaculia bacterium
GCCGCTGCACATCCCGCGCTTCACGATGACCCAGCAGCAGCGCGAGCAGCTGCAGAAGATCTCCGAGCTGGGCACGCGAATGGGCTCGCAGGCGCTCACCGAAGTCCAGCGCGCCGATCTGCAGCAGCAGCTTCAGCAGGCACAGAGCGAATTCAGCGAATCGATCCGCGACTCGCAGAAGGAGTTCTCCAAATCACTCGAGGCCATGGTGAAGCAGCAGCGGACCGAGCGCGAAGCCGTTCGGCACACCGCGGAACAGCAGCGCGACGCGGCGAGGGACGCGGCGGAACAGCAGCGCGAGAAGGCGCAGGACGCGGCCGAGCAGCAGCGCGAGAAGGAGCAGGACGAAGCGGAGGTGCGTGCCGACGCCGCGGAGGACCCGGACTCGAGCGATCGCACGCCGGCGCCGCCGCCCACCGATGCGACGGTCGACGTCGTCGGTCAGCGCGTCAACGTCGGCAATCTGCAGGCCCACGTGAGCACGCAACGCGTCATCCGCCGCATTCTGACCACCATGCCGGGCGACACGAACGAGCGCGATGAGATCGCGTTTGCGATCGACCACGACGGCAACGTCTACACGCGAACGCAGGACGAGCGGCAGCGCCTCGACGCGGCCGGCATCATCGATCGAGTCAAAGCAGGGAAGCCGCTGAACGACATCGGCAACTGGGCCGTGGTCACGCGGCGCGATCCGGACAGCGGACTGCAGATCGGCGTCGCGCGTCCGTTCGGACAGGACCTCGAAGAGCTCCGCAAAACCGCGGGCAAGAATTTCGGCTTCGGCATGGCGCTGATCCTCGTCGCGATGATCGGCATCGTTCCGGTGGCGAACCACATCACCGGCGACGTCAAGCTCGTCACGCGCGGCGCCGAGCGGATCGCGCACGGCGACCTCACCACGCGCCTGCCCGTGCGCTCCAACAACGAGGTCGGGCAGCTGGCGAACGCCTTCAATCGAATGGCCAGGGACCTCAGCCTCCAGCAGCAGCGGATCGTGGAGCAGGAGCGCGCCGCGATCGAGTACGAGCGCAAATCGGCGGAGCTCGAGGAAGCGCGCCGCTTCCAGCTCTCGATGCTGCCGAAGGAAGTGCCGCGGCTCGAAGCGTACGACATCGCGGTGTTCACGCACACGGCGACCGAAGTCGGCGGCGACTACTACGACTTCCGCGCGGGCGACGGCGGCGTGGCGATCACGATCGGCGACGCCACCGGCCACGGCGCGCGCGCCGGCACGATGGTCGCCGTCATCAAAGCGCTCTTTGCCGGCTATGACCCAGAGGCGACGCCATCGGAGTTTCTCCGCGACGCCGCCGACAAAATCCGGCGCATGGACCTGGGCCGCATGGCCATGGCATTGTTGCTCGCGCGATTCCAGGGGCGAAGCGTGACGCTCGCGTCGGCCGGCATGCCGCCGGTCTACGTGCATCGCCGCGCGACCGGATCCGTCGACGAGCACTCCGTCGGCGCGACGCCCCTCGGCATGCTCGGCAACGGATATCGCGACACGTGCGTCGATCTCGCGCCCGGCGACACGATGCTGTTCATGAGCGACGGCTTCCCCGAGCTGATGAACGCGTCGGGCCAGCAGCTCGGCTACGGCGCGGCCGTGGAAGCGTTCGCCGCCGCGGCGAAGGCGGAGGATGCGGCTGCCGTGATCGCATCGCTGCAGAGCACCGCGCGCAACTGGCACGGCGATCAGCCCCCGAATGACGACGTCACGTTCGTCGTGGTGCGCGCGCGCGAAGAGGACCGATCGTCTTTCGCATGAGCAGCTCCGACGCGCCGTCCACGATGTAGTTCTTCAATTCGCCGATCGGTTCGTACCCGAGCCGTTCGTACAGCGCGCGTGCCCGCGGGTTGAACGACGAGACGCAAAGAAACACATTGGGTGTATCGCGGAAGATGCGGTTCTCGGCGAACTCCACGAGCCGCGAGCCGATTCCGTGTCCGCGCTCCTCCGCATCGACGCAGACCGTCCGGATGTAACCGGTGAACGCGCCTTTCATCGTCAGGATAATGAAGCCGAGGATGCGGCCGTCGTCCGTGGCGAGGTAGATCTCCTGCGTCGGATCGCGCACGGCCGCGAGGCACTCGTCGAACGAGCGGCCGAGCGTGACCCACGGATCGGTCGAGCACATCATCCCGGCGCAGCGGCGCGCTTCGTCGTCGATCGCGAGCGGGCGGATGTCCATCGGCTGCTTTTTATCTACAAAGTGCACGGAGAAGTCGAGGATTTTGTAGTGAACATATGATGTGCCGATGAGCAACCGGCCGGCCGACAGCGAGGGCCGCTACATCAATCTCGTTCCGGAAGAGGACGTTCTCTCCGCCCTGGAGAATCAGACGCGCGAAACCGAGAGGCTGCTGCGGTCGATCGGCGAGGAGAAATCGAAGTACCGGTACGCGCCCGAGAAGTGGTCGATCAGGACTCTCGTGCGCCACGTGACCGACACGGAGCGCATCTTCGGCTATCGAATCCTGGCGCTCGCGCGAGGTGAATCGCAGCCGCTGCCGGGCTTCGACGAAACCACCTACGCCGCCGCCTCGGACGCCGACGAGCGGCGCTTTGCGGATCTCGTCGAGGAGTGGCGGACGGTGCGCGCGGCGACGATCGCGATGCTGCGCGGATTGTCGTCGCGCGCGTGGGAGCGGACCGGCACGGTCAATGACACGAAGCGATCGGTGCGAGCGATCGCGTACAACACGCTCGGCCACGAGCGGCATCATTTGAAGATGCTGCGCGACAAATACGGCGTCTAGTGTGGAGCGGCCTCTCGCACCGCCGGCGGGCTGAGACCTAGAACGGCACGTCGTCTTCTTCTTCGACCTGCGTGGCCGTGCCGGAGCTCTTGCGCGCTCCCGCGTACGAGCCGCCGCTGTTGTCGTCGCCCTTGCGGTCGAGCATCTTCATGGTGTTGGCGACGATCTCGGTCCGGTAACGTTTCTGTCCGGACTCCTTGTCGTCCCAGCTGTCCGTGCGAATGGAACCCTCGATGTAGACGAGCTTGCCCTTGCGCAGATACTGCCCGCAGATCTCGGCGAGCTTGCCCCAGGCGGTGATGTTGTGCCACTCGGTCCGTTCCTGCTTCTCGCCGTTTTTGTCGGTGTAGCGTTCGTCCGTGGCGACCGTGAATTTTGCGACGCTGCTGCCGTTCGGCGTCGAACGGATCTCGGGGTCCTTTCCAAGGCGACCCACGAGAATGACTTTGTTGATCATCGTCGTTTCTCCGGGCGTCAGTTTAATTCGAACTGGAGCCGCGCCGCCGTTTTTCTACGCCGAGTAGAGTGCGACGTAGCGCACCACGGCGAAGTAGTGGCAGACGCTTCCCGCGATCACGCAGAGATGCCACACGCCGTGCATGTGTGCGATGCGCGTCGAATGCGCGTAGAAGATGATGCCGGCCGTGTAGAAGAGGCCTCCGATCGCCAGCCAGACGATCCCTACAACCGGTAGAGAGCGCTCCAGCGGACCGATGACCGACAACACCAACCAGCCCATGAGCACGTAGAGCGTGATCGAAACCATGCGGTAGCGGCCGTGAAAGAAAACGTCTTTGGCGATTCCGATCGCCGCGAGCGTCCAGACGATTCCGAACAGCCACCACCCCACACGGCCGCGCAGCGTGATGAGAGTGAACGGCGTGTAGGTGCCGGCGATCAGAAGGTAGATCGACGTGTGATCGAACACCCGGAAGACGAGCTTTGCCCGGCCGCGCAGGCTGTGATACAGCGTCGAGCTGAGGTACAGCACCACGAGCATCGCGCCATAGATCGCGATCGCGGCGATCGAACGCGCGCTGCCGCGCGTCGCCGCGAGCGTGATCGCGACGGCGGTGCCGATGACGGCGAGCACTGTGCCGACGAGATGCGTGATGCTGTTGAACCGCTCGCCGTGGTACATCGCCGGAATGTAGCACGTAGAATCGCCGTGCATGCGATGCGTCATTCAGCGCGTGCGAAGCGCATCGGTCTCGGTCGGCGATGAAATCGTTGCCCGCATCGGCGCCGGAATGCTCGTGCTCGCCGCGGTGGAAAAAGGCGATGGCGAGCAAACGATGCGCGACGCGGCGCGAAAGATCCGCGAGCTGCGGATCTTCGGCGACGAGGCCGGGAAGATGAATCGCGACATCAGCGACGTGCGCGGCGCAATCCTCGCTGTCTCGCAATTCACGCTTGCAGGTTCGATCGAGCGCGGCCGCCGGCCGAGCTTCGACAATGCCGAGGAGCCAGAGAAGGCGAGGGGGATGTTCGAAGTGTTCGCGGCGGAGCTCGGCGCGACGGGAATCCCGGTTCAGACCGGACGCTTCCGCGAAATGATGATCGTCTCGCTCGAGAACGACGGCCCGGTCACATTCGTCTACGAGTTGAAAGGACTTAGAACTTAGGACTCAGGACTTAGGACTTAGGACTCAGGACTTAGGACTTAGGACTCAGGACTTAGGACTTAGGACTTAGGACTTAGAACCGAGAACTGAGGACTGAGAACTGAGGACTGAGGACTGAGGACTGAGTCCCAACCACCCTCATGATTCGTGGGGAGATGTGACTCAGTCCTGAGTCCTGAGTCCTAGATTCTGAGTCCTAAGTCCTAAGTCCTGAGTCCTAAGTCCTAAGTCCTAAGTCCTCAATGCTCAGTCCTCAGTCCTCAGTCCTGAGTCCTCAGTCTGAGTCCTGAGTCCTGAGTCTCAGTCCTCTATACTTTCGCGTCCCGATGGCGTACGACCCGAAAACGATCGAAGAGAAGTGGCAGCGCGCGTGGGCCGACGCGCGCGTGGCCGAGATCGACGTCACGAAATCCGGCGACGAGTACTACA
>DATIZY010000133.1:0-50767 GCA_035516895.1 Thermoanaerobaculia bacterium
GGCCGTGTTTCCCCGCACCTGCACGTTCAAGACGCCGAACTGTTCACCGGGAAGGCCGTCGACGGACAACTGCGCAGGCGTCGCCGGCGGAGCGGCATTCGGAACGACCATCGATGCGACCACAGCCGTCCTCGGCGCCACCTCCGGTTTCTGAGCCGCGTAGGTGATCTCGACCTGGGCATAGTTGAGCGTCATCGATTCCTCGGGGCCCTGGTTCCCATTCCCGTTCAACGACGCACTCGAGAAGACGGCGTTTTTGAAAAGGTAGCGCTGGGTTCCGACATCGACGGTCACCGATTGAAAATGCCGGCCGCTGCTGACGGCGGACATGATCTGCGGCTGCCACATGCCACCTCTTGCGCGGATCGTCACGGAGTTTGTCCCGACTCGCATTCCGGCTCCGGTCTGCGCCATCGTTCCGTGCGACACGCCGAAGTTGAAGCCCGTCAGCTCGATCCAGTCTTTATGATTCTGGTCCTGCGACTCGCCCGCCACGCCGTCGATTTTCATGAACATGTCGACTGCTGCGAAGAGCGAGGGGGATGCGAAGAGAGCCAGGGCGGCGACGATCATCAGTTTTTTCACGAGTCCTCCATGCCTGAGAGCGAATCGAGCGGCGCACGCGACGCGGTGCCGTCGAGAGAATGCTCGATCTCGACCCGCTCGTTATTTTGAAGTACCGATTCTAGCCCAGAACGTTGGTGCCTCCCGGGCGTCTCAGGGACATGCTGAGTCTGCTGTTCGCCGCCGCCGCTTACTGGACCGTCCACATCGACGTGCCGCGCGATCACGCGGCATTCGAGCGTATCGACGCGCAGTACGACGCCGCCGTGCGCGATTTCTACGAGTCGCATCGGCTCGCCGCGCCGGCTCTGTGGCGCATCGCCACGGCAGACGGCGCACACATCGCATTGAGGCCGCGCGGCACGATGGCCGAACTCGCCGCACCTCAGTTACCGGCCGGCCTAGCGAATGAGCTGCAGACGAAGACGGCGCCGATTTCCGACGCGACGCACAAGACGCTGCGCGCGCATCACAGCGAGATCTGGCACGTCGAGTCCGATCTGACGAATTTCACGAAGGCGAAGAAGTACGCGATGTTGCGCACCGATCTCGTGCAGCCGCCGAACGACGACGCGTACGACTCGGAAATGAAGCAGATCGTCACCGAGCTCGCGGCGAACGGGATCGAAACGCTCGGCTTCTTCTCGTCGTACGGCGACGGCGCGTACCACTACATTTTCACTTCGGACAAACCGGTTCACGTCCGCACGCTGCCGAAGTTTTGCACGACGCACGACGTGAAAATCCGTTCGATCGAAATCCGTTAATCGCGGCTGATCCAGCCGCCGCCGAGGCAGAGGTCGCCGTCGTAGAAGACAACGGCCTGACCGGGTGCGACAGCACGGAGTTTCTGCGCGAACTCCACGCGTGCGCGGCCGCCGTGGAGGGGAGTGATTCGGGCGCTCACGTCCGCGGCTCGCGAGCGAACGCGCGCCTGCACGTCGATTCCCGACGACGGCGCATCGCCGCTGATCCAGTGCACGCGCTCGGCGATGAGCTCCGAGCGCTCGAGCGCTGACGCCGGTCCGATGGTGACGCGCTTCGTGAACGCGTTCACATCGATGACATACGTCCGCTCCGCGTTCCCGCCCGCCTGCAATCCGCGGCGCTGTCCGATCGTGAACTGGTAATAGCCGTCGTGGTGGCCGAGGACGTTGCCGTCGAGGTCGACGATGTCACCCGCTGCCTCGCCGCGGGCGATGCCGGATTCGCGCTCGACGATCGATGCGTATCCATCCGTTTGCGGGACGAAGCAGATCTCGTACGACTCCTTCTTCCGCGCCACCGGCAGCCCCGCCTCGGCCGCGATGGCGCGCACTTCAGGCTTCGTCAAATCGCCGAGCGGGAACAGCGCCTCGGCAAGCTGCTGCTGCGAAAGCTCGAACAGAAAGTACGACTGGTCCTTGGCGAGGTCTTTCGCTTTGCGCAGCTCGCAGCGCCCGCCGGCGTCGCGCGTGATCCTGGCGTAGTGGCCGGTGGCAATCTTTTCCGCTCCGATCGCCTGCGCTTTCCGGTGAAAGAGGTCGAACTTCACGTGCGTGTTGCAGAGCACGCACGGGCTCGGGGTCGTTCCGCTGAGGTAGGATCGCACGAACGGTGCGATCACCTTCTCGTGGAAGTTCTGCTCGAGATTGAGCGTGAAGTGCGGGATCTCGAGCTTCCAGGCGACGCGCCGCGCATCGGCAAGGTCATCGATGGTGCAGCAGCCGCCGTATGTCGATTCCGCATTCGCGAGGTTGTCGTACATCTGCATCGACAAGCCGATCACCTCATGTCCGTGGGACTTGAGCAGATACGCGGCGGTCGAGGAGTCGACCCCGCCGGACATCGCAACGGCGACTTTCATGAGCAGGACGTTAAACGCTGAAAATGCAGACGATGTTCCTGTAAGGCACTGGAACTGCATGCAGTTCCGTCCGTTAAGCTCCAAACGGCAGTGACCGAACAGCCTTTTGCTACGACACGCGTGCTGGTCGTCGATGACGATCCGAGCATTCGACGCATGATGATGGCGGCGCTTCGGCGCGACGGATACACGTTCATCGAGGCGGCGAACGGCAGGGAAGCGCTCGAGATGATGCGCCGGGAGCATCCCGCGATCGTCATCCTCGATCTGATGATGCCGATGGTCTCAGGATGGGACGTCCTGCGCGAGCGTTCGAGCGATCCAGACCTCTTGTCGATTCCGGTCATCGTCGTCTCCGCGAATCGGAGTGCCGAGCTCGCGAACGCGGTCGACAAAGGCATCTGCGCGTTCCTGCCGAAACCCTTCGACATCAACGTGCTCAGCTCGCTCGTGCGCAGCTGCATTCTGCCCGAGCCGCACGCGCCGCACGGCATCGCGACCTAAGATTTCTTTTTTCTGAGCAGCGGCCGTTCGCCGAGCTGCGCGTCGATCACCGCGATTGCCGCCATGTTGACGATGTCGTTGACGTCGACGCCGCGCTGCAGCACGTGCACCGGCTTGGCGAGCCCCTGCAGAATCGGGCCGATGACTTCCGCGCCTCCGACGCGCCACAGCAGCTTGTACGCGGCGTTCGCTGCGTCGAGGTTCGGAAAGATCAGCACGTTCGCATCGCCCTGAATCGCGCTCCACGGATAGTCTTCGTGCGCGATGTAGGGGACGACGGCGGTGTCCGCCTGCATCTCGCCGTCGACGACGAGCTCGGGATGCCGCTCGTTCAGGATGCGAACGGCCTCCTGCGCTTTGTCTGATTCGGGGGACTTCGTCGATCCGAAGTTCGAAAACGAGATCATCGCCACGCGCGGATCCATGTTGAATCGCCGCGCGGTCTCGGCCGTCAGCGCCGCGATCTCGGCGAGATCCTCCGCCGTCGGGTTGATGTTGACGGTGGTATCGGCGAACACCAGCATCTGATTCTTGAACATCAGCAGGTACGCGCCGGAGACATTCTTCACGCCCGGTTTCGTCCTGATGATCTGCAGCGCCGGGCGGACGGTCGCCGGATAGTACGCGTGCAATCCCGCGATCACGCCGTCGGCGTCTCCCTCTTCGACCATCATCATTGCGAAATAATTGCGGCTGCTCAGAATGCGGCGCGCGTCGGTGACCGTGATTCCGCGGCGGCGCCGCAGCTGGTGAAAGCGCTGCGCGTACTGCTCGTTCTTCGGCGACTTCGTGATGTCGATGATCGTCAGCTTCGAGCGGTCGACGCTGTGTTTCGCCAGCATCGGCGCGGCGACCTCCTCTTTGACCAGCAGGATCGGCTCGGCGAGACCCTCGTCGATGAGGATCTTCGCGGCGCGGATGATCTTCTCCTGATCGCCTTCCGGAAACACGATGCGCTTCGGATCGCGCTTTGCCCGGTCGTAGAGCCCGTGCATGATGCCCCGCGAGCGGCCTAACAACTTCTCGAGCCGGCGGCGGTACGCATCGTAGTCGGCGATCGGCTCCTGCGCGACGCCCGTTTCCGCGGCGGCCTTCGCGACCGCGGGCGGCACATTGAGCAGCACGCGATGATCGAACGGTTTCGGGATCAGGTATTCGCGGCCGAAGGTGAAGCGATCCGTCGCGTAGGCGCGCAGAACGGAGTCGGGCACCTCCTCCTTCGCGAGCTCCGCGAGCGCGTGGGATGCGGCGAGCTTCATCTCGTCGTTGATCGTCGTGGCGCGGCAATCGAGCGCGCCGCGAAAAATGAACGGAAATCCGAGGACGTTGTTGACCTGGTTGGGGTAGTCGGAGCGGCCGGTGGCCATGATCACGTCGCTGCGTGCCGCCGTCGCGTCGTCGTAGGTGATTTCCGGATCGGGATTGGCCATGGCAAAGACGATCGGGTTCTTCGCCATCGACTGCACCATCTCCTTCGTCACGATGCCGCCGACCGACAGGCCGATGAAAACGTCCGCGCCCTTCATCGCTTCGGCGAGCGTGCGCGCCTTGCTGTCGGCGGCGAAGTGCTCCTTCGCCGGCGTCATGTCGACCGTGCGCCCTTTGAAAATCACACCGTGGCTGTCGGAAAGGATCACGTTTTCCTTCCGCATGCCGAGCTTGATGTACAGGCGCAGGCAGCCCATCGCCGCCGCGCCGGCACCGCTGATGACCACTCTGACCTTCTCGATTTTCTTGCCGGCGACTTCGAGCGCATTCATGAGCGCGGCGGAGGAGATGATCGCCGTACCGTGCTGATCGTCGTGGAACACCGGGATCTTCATCTCGCGCTTGAGGCGTTCTTCGATCTCGAAGCATTCCGGCGCGGCGATATCCTCGAGGTTGATGCCGCCGAACGTCGGCTCCAGCACCCTCACGGCATTGATGAACGCCTCGGTATCCCGCGTCGCAACCTCGAGATCGAACACATCGATGTCGGCGAAACGTTTGAAGAGGACGCCTTTGCCTTCCATCACCGGCTTGCCCGCGGCCGGTCCGATGTTGCCGAGGCCTAACACGGCGGTGCCGTTGCTGATGACGGCGACGAGATTGCCTTTGTTCGTGTACTTGTAGACGTCGCCCGGGTTTTTCGCGATCTCGAGGCAGGGTTTCGCGACCCCGGGCGTGTACGCGAGCGCCAGATCGCGCTGCGTCGCTGTCGGTTTGGTAGGAACGACTTCGGTTTTTCCCGGCCGTCCGCCGGAGTGATATTCGAGTGCGTCGTCGCGGTCCGCCATGGCGGCGGATTGTATAGGCGTCCGGCGCCGGGCGTCAGGCGGCGGCGATCACAGGTTCCTGTGCTGACGCCTGAGACCTGAGGCCCGAGACCTGAGGCC
Organism: Thermoanaerobaculia bacterium; assembly: GCA_035516895.1. Taxonomy (GTDB): domain Bacteria; phylum Acidobacteriota; class Thermoanaerobaculia; order Gp7-AA8; family Gp7-AA8; genus Gp7-AA10. The sequence continues at coordinate 5,290 of DATIZY010000133.1, forward strand.
CGAGACCTGACGCCTGAGACCTGGTTAGACTGCTTTTCGCTTCCGCTGCGGCGTCTCTTCGCGCGCCGCCGCTTCAACTTTTGGGCGGGCGGCGGGGCCGGAGATGTCGTGCTTGCGTCCGGTCATGTTGTTCCACGCGATCGCCACTGCGGGGACGATCGTGACCGTCGAGTACGTACCGGCGATGACACCGATCAGCAGCACCCACGCGAATTCGTGAATGACTTTGCCGCCGAAGATGATCAGGGCGATCAGAACGATCACGACCGAGCCGGACGTAAGGATCGTTCGCGACAGCGTCTGATTCATCGCGAGGTTCAGCTGCTCGGCGAGCGTCGCGCGCGTCTTCAGCTTGCGGCGGTTCTCGCGAACGCGGTCGTAGGTCACGACGGTGTCATTGATCGAGTAGCCGACGATCAGCAGCAGCGCGGCGACGATGTCGAGCGAGAGCTCGCCGTTGATCATGCCGAGGAACGCGATCGAGACGCAGACGTCATGGATGATGCAGACGACCGCGGCGACACCGAACATGAGATCGAACCGCAGCCAGAGGTACACGCCCATCGCCAGCGTGGAGAGCACGACGGCCCAGATGGCCTTCTGCTGCAGCTCGCGGCCGACCTGCGGTCCCACGGTCTCCTGGTCATAGCGATTGAAGGCGCCGAGCATGCACTTGTCGTTGACGACGCGCGCGACGCCGGTGGTCACGCCGGGCGCCGTCAGAACCTGCTGCATGTTCGTGAAGACGCCCAGCTCCGATCGCCTGGCCATGATGTTCTGCGCGATCGTCGCGTAGTACTGGCGTGCGTCGGGGCGCGTCCCTTTGGCATCCGGATCGGCCGAGGCGAGGAGATCGGTCAGCGCGTCACGGCCCTGGAAATTCAAATCGAGTTTGCCCGGATGGTCGCCGTTGAGGTCGTGATCGAGTTTGGCCACGACCTGTCCCGCATAGTCGGTCTCGCGCTTCAGCTCCGGAAGCCGGATCAGGATCGCGTGCGCTTCGGGTTTGTCGTACTGCTGGATCGTTGCGTTCGGGAAGTCGGCGCGCAGGCGGGCGAGCGGCGGCTGACCCTGGAACTTCAGGACGATGTCCGCGCCGCCGGAGAAGTCGATGCCCCAGTTGATGCCGTGCTTCATGTAGAAGCCGACGCCCACGATGACCCAGACCAGGGAAAACGCGACCGCGTAGAAGCGGTACTTTACGAAGTCGTATTTGGTGTTGACAAAAATCTGCATGTTAAGTCCTCGTCATATTAGATGCTGATCGTCTGGGGCCGGTTTTCCGGCTTGTACCAGAAGTCGAAGATCACGCGCGAGACGAAGAACGCCGTGAACACCGACGCGAACAGACCGATGAGCAGCGTGACCGCGAAACCCTTGATCGGGCCGGTCCCGAACTGGAAGAGGAAGAGCGCCGAGATGATCGTCGTCATGTGCGTGTCGATGATCGTTCCGAACGCGCGCGCGAAGCCGTTCTCGATCGCCGCGCGCACGGTCTTGCCGTCGCGCAGCTCTTCGCGGATGCGTTCGAAGACGAGCACGTTCGAGTCGACGGCCATACCGAGCGTCAGAATGATGCCGGCGATGCCCGGAAGCGTGAGCGTCGCTTTGAAGATCGCCATCATGCCGAGGATGATCACGAGATTGAGGAGAAGGGCGAGGACTGCGTTGATGCCCGCGCCTTTGTAGAAGAGCAGGATCGCAAGCACGAGCGCGGCGAAGCCGATCAGCGAGGCGAGCACGCCCTGATGGATCGAGTCGCGTCCGAGCGACGGTCCGACCGTGCGCTCTTCGAGCGTGGTCAGCGACGCAGGCAGTGAGCCGCTGCGCAGGACGAGCGCGAGGTCGGCGGCCTGCTGTGTGGTGAAGTTGCCCTCGATCACGCCCTGATCGTCGATCTCGCTCTTGATGCTCGGAGCGGAAACGACCTTGTTGTCGAGCACGATCGCGAGCTGGCGGCCGACATTGGCTCGGGTCAGATCGCCGAATTTCTTCGCGCCGGCAGGAGTCAGCGAGAAGCCGACGTTCGGCTGGCCGACCTGCCCCTTCTGCACGCGCGCGTTTTTGAGGTCGGTTCCGGTGACCGGAATCGTCTTCCGAACGGCGTAGTACTCGACGCCGGCGATGCGGCCCAACTCGTCCTCGCGATTTCCCGGGAGGATGTCGACCTCGTTCTTCAGGTTTGCCGGGACGCTGTCGAGCGTGCTCTTCACATCGGGTCCCGGCGTGCCTTCGACGAGGCGGAACTGAAGCTGTGCCGTGGTCTTGATGATGTCCTTCACGCGCGCCGGATCGTCGACGCCGGGAAGCTCGATGACGATGCGGTTGCCGCTTTCGGGCGCAATCAGCGGCTCGGTGACGCCGAGCGCGTCAATGCGGTTGCGGATCGTTTCGACGGAATGGTCGATCGTGTCGCGCTCGATGCCGCTCTGCGCCGCCGGCTTCATCTTGAATTGCATCGACCCGTCCGGCTGCAGGCTCACATCGAACGACGGCAGGTAATCCTTCGCCAGCCGTTCGTAATCGTCGGTGCCGATGCCCGCGGGGGGCACTGCCACGAACGTCGTGTCGTTGATGCGGCGCATCGACGGCACGGGAATGTTGTTCTTTGTCGCCTGCGTCTTCATCGACTCGATCGCCTGATCGACTTCGATGCGAGTTGCGTCGCCGACGTTGACCCGCATGACGAGATGCGTGCCGCCTTTGAGGTCGAGGCCGCGCTTGATCGGCTCAGGGTCCTTGCTGGTCGGCACGACCGCCGCGGCAAACGCGACGAGCACCGCCAGAATCAGGATGACTTTCCACCACAGACTTCGGTTCAAGACTTCCTCCAGATCACGATTGCTGCTCGCCCTCGGGACCGAGCAGACCGGTAACTGCCGACCGGGCCACTTTCACGCGCACGTTGTCGGCAATCTTGAGATACACGACGTCCGGCTCAACACCCTGGACCGTCCCGTAAATCCCGCCGGACGTCACGACGCGGTCGCCCTTCTTGAGCGAGTTCAACATTTCCTGCGTCTTGCGCTTCTGCTTGTTCGCCGGCGCGATCACCAGAAAATAAAAAACGAGAAAGATCGCCGCGATCGGCAGCACCTGCACGAGAAATGCGGCGGTCGAATTGCCGCCGGCCTGAAGGAGCAGAGCAACTGTATTCATGATTCGTCTTCTCGGATCGACCGCGACAGGAAGGCTCCGCGGAACTCAGCGAAGGTCCGGGACGCGATAGCCTGCCGCACCTTTCGCATCAAGTCAAGGTAGTAAAAGAGGTTATGGATCGTGTTGTAGACAAGCCCGGCGATCTCGCCGGAAACGAACAGGTGCCGCAGGTACGCACGCGAAACCGTGCGGCACGTCAGGCACTCGCATCCGGAATCGAGCGGAGCGGCATCGCCCGCGTATCTCGCGTTCTTGATGTGCACCTTGCCGCCGCTCGTGAAGAGCGTCCCGTTGCGCGCGTTGCGCGTCGGCATCACGCAATCGAACATGTCGATTCCCGCCGCAACGGCCTCGACGAGATCCTCGGGCGTGCCGACGCCCATCAGATACCGCGGCTTGTCCGCCGGCAATATCGGCGCCGCGTAGTTGACGATGTCGAACATCTCTTCCTTCGACTCACCGACGGCGATGCCGCCGAGGGCAATGCCGTCGAAGTCCATGGCGCCGATTTCGTCGACGCTGCGCTTGCGCAGATCTTTGTAGATGCCGCCCTGGACGATGCCGAACAAAGCGAGCGGCGAGCGGCGAGCGGCGAGCAGGCTTCGATTGGCCCAGCGATGCGTCAGCTCCACCGACCGCTCGACCTCGGCATGCGACAAGCCGTAGGCGGGGCACTCATCAAACGCCATCGCGATGTCAACGCCGAGGCGCGATTGAATGTCGATCGAAGTCTCGGGCGAGAGGAAGTGCTGCGATCCGTCGATGTGACTTCGAAACTCGACGCCCTCCTCGCGCACTTTTCGAATCGACGCGAGCGAGAAGACCTGGAATCCGCCGGAGTCGGAGAGCACCGCGCCGTCCCACGACATGAATTTGTGGACGCCACCGAGCTTTTCGATGAGGTCAACGCCGGGACGCAGCATTAAATGATACGTATTCACGAGAACTATTTGAGGACTGAGGACTGAGGACTGAGGACTGAGTGAGTCAGGACTGAGGAACGAGGACCGAGGACTGAGTGATTTCAATTGTTCGATCGTCAGGGATTTCACGGAACCGGCTGTACCGACAGGCATAAACACGGGCGTGTCGATGACGCCATGAGCCGTGGTGAGCTTTGTCAGGCGCGCGGAGCCGTCGGTCTGTCGCAGACGAAACTCAGTCCTCAGTCCTCAGTCCTTAGTCCTCAGTCCCGGCTCACTGCAGTTTGATCTGTTCGACGCGGACGCTCTTCGGCAGATTCAGCGTGAAGCGTCCCTGCTCGATCGGCTGATTCACGCGCACGTGCGTGAACTCGTATCGCGTCTGATCGCCGTCGCCCTCGGTGTATTCGAATTTCGTGGTGAGGTAGCTCTTCTTGTCGATCCAGATCTTGATGTGCCGCACGCGCTTGGCGATGCTCTTCGTCTTCGGCTGCAGATCGAGCACGTAGGACGGCTCGTCCGCGCGATTGGTGAACGTGAAATCGAAGTACGTCGCGAGCTCGTCGATCGCGCCGCTCGCACCCATGTATTTGAAGATGCGGTCCTGATAGCGCTTGACCTCGATCTGCTCCGCTTTGTTCAGATCGGGATAGTACGTCGTCAGCATGCCGTTCGCGATCAGCATGTCGACCCGCTTCGGCGCGTCATAGTGCCAGAAGACATTGTTCGGTTTCGAGTATGTGAAGTGGCCGGTCGAGACCTCGGGCTTCGCGAGCAGCGCGAGCGTCTTCTCCTGGCGAAAGTCCGCTTCGAGCGTCGAAGTGTTCTTCTGCTGCAGCTGAACTTTCCGGATCACCTCGTCGAGGGAGTTCGGATCGACCGCAGCGAGGAGCGGAGTGGCCGCCGCCGCCGCGCAGATCGCGACACTCAGCCACCGTTTGAGCGACATGCGCAGCGCCAACGTGCTCGTGGCGGTCCGTATTTCCGGATGAGGTGTATACTCAACAGAAACAGAGGTTAACAATGAAAAGGGTTGGGTTGGTGATGGTGCTCCTGGTCGCGGGAATTGTTCAGTCTCTGTCTGCGGCCGTCCAATACGAATTCCGGCAAACCACGCATTCAGACCTCGAAACGATGCCGTCGACGGATGTGACGGGCCGAGGGATCATCGATGGCAATCGGTCGCGAGTGGACTTTCTCTCCGGCAGCGGCTACACGCTCGGCAGCTACATCCTTTCGACGAATGGTCTTCACACGCTGACGTTCGTCGATCCTTCGAAGAAAACGTATGTCGAGGTGAATGCGGCGGGAGTCGCGAGCGCGATCGGCTCCGCGCGCATCACCATCAGCAACAAGAAGTCGAACCTGACGCAGCTCGACGATCATCCGGTGATCGCCGGCCTGCCGACGGATCACTACCGCCTGACATTGAATTACGACATCACCCTGGCATTCGGCACGATCCCGCTCGTGCAGACCGTAAACGAAGTGATCGACAAGTGGGTGACGAACGCACTGGGTGACATCGCTGAGACGTTCCTTTCCAGCGGCGGCATTCGCACCGGCAATCCCGAGCTGGACGATCTGATCTCGATCGAGAACACGAAGATCAAAGGGTTCGCGCTCAGGCAGACGATGTCGGTCACGACGACCAACGATCGTCAGCCGCAGGAGACGAAGCTCACGCTGCGCCGTTCGGTCACGCAGACGCGCGAGCTCACGGTGACCAGCATCGAACCGAAGGCCGCCGTTTCGCCGGATCTGTTCGTCGTTCCGACGAGCTACCACAAACCCGATCCGCTCCGCGACGACACTCAAAAAGCGCCGCTGCAAATCCTGACGCTGCAACCGTCCGGGGGAAAGTGAACCGACGCCAGAGACTCTCTCCACGCCGTGGTACGATCGCCGCGAGCTCATCGCGTCCCGGTCGAAAAGTCGTTCTGATGAAGAGATTTCTCGCGGTCCTTCCCGCGTCGCTCCTTCTCACGGTCATGAACACTGCGGCCCCCGAGCAGCAGACGGCTCGTACCGGCCCCGCCGTTCGATACGCTGACCTGACCGCGCAGACACCGGCGGCGCTTCCGGCGCACTCGATCGTGCTGACGGTCGAAACGGGCGACACGCTCGATTCGGTGCTTGTCGACGGCGGGCTCGAGAAAGCGGACGCCGCGGCGCTCACGCACGAAATTGCGCGGAGCTTCGATCTGCGCCGCCTGCGCCCCGGCAATTACGCGCGATTTCACTACGAGCCCGGCGGCCGCGTCGACAGCGTCGAGGTGAAGATCGCCGGTTGGGGCGAGATGGACGCCGTCCGCACCGGTCAGGCATTCGTCGTCACGCCGCAGCCGGCGGCGGTCCGCGAAGTCGACGCGACGGTCTCCGCGAAAATCGAGAGCTCGCTCTACGACGCGCTGATTTCTGCCGGCGAGGGACCACAGCTCGCGCAGTCGATCGTCGACATTTTTCAATGGGACGTCGATTTCTTCGCGCTGCAGCGCGGCGATTCGTTCAGCCTCGTCGTGAAGAAGCGCTACAGCGGACCCGATCCGGCCGGCTATGGCCCGGTGCTCGCGGCCCGCTTCACGCACAACGGCCAGACGTACGAGGCGTTTCGCCAGCAGATGCCGGATGGACGCTCCGGATACTACGCGCCCAACGGTGCACCACTTCGCAAGCAATTCCTCCGCGCGCCGCTGAAGTTCACGCGCATCACATCGAAATTTTCGAAGAGCCGCTGGCATCCGATTCTTCACTGCTTCCGTCCCCACAACGGCGTCGATTACGGCGCGCCGGTCGGAACGCCGGTGATGACTACGGCCGACGGAGTCGTCATCGAGGCGGGCCGCAAGGGCGGCGACGGCAACTACATCCGCGTTCGGCACACGTCGCGCATCGATACCTACTACCTGCATCTGTCGCGCTTCGCGAAGGGCATCCGGCGCGGAGCGAAGGTGGTCCAGGGCGAAGTCATCGGCTATGTCGGCGCGACGGGTCTCGCCACCGGACCGCATCTCGACTATCGCGTGTCCGATCACGGCACGTGGCTCGATCCGCTGAAGTTGAAATCGATCACGCCCGATCCGCTGCCCCGCGCGCTCGCGCAACAATTCCGGATCAACGTCGCGTCGCTATCGCCAAAGCTCGCCGTTGCGGCTCCGCAAGTGGCAGAATTCGCACCCAGGCGCCGGGCATTGTTTTAGCGTAGCGTCAGCAGGCGCATCGAAATCATGAACAAAGTGACCGTGCGGGCGCCCGTGCGCGCCGATCTCGCTGGGGGAACTCTCGACCTCTGGCCCATCTACCTCTTTCACCCCGGCGCGCGAACGGTGAACGTGGCGATCTCGTATTACGCCGAATCGGAAGTCACGGAGATCGCGGACAGCGGCATCGAAATCCATCTCACCGACCAGCAGTACGAGCAGCGATACGAGTCGCTCCACGAGCTCGGCGCCGATCCGAAAGCGGCGCTCGTTCATCGCGTGCTCGAGCACTTCCGGCTCTCCGGCGTCCGCATCACCACGCGCACCGATGCGCCGCGCGGCTCGGGCCTCGGCGGATCGTCCGCGCTCACCGTGACGCTCGTCCGCGCGCTCTGCGAGCTGACCGGAAATCCGCTCGAGGGCGACGATCTCGTCGCGCTCGTGCGCGATCTCGAGACGCGACTCATCGGCGTTCCGGCGGGAATCCAGGACTACTACCCGGCCGTGTACGGCGGTCTCGCCGCACTGCACCTCAATCCCGGCACCGTCGTCCGTCACGAGATCCCGCTGCCGGTCGAGAAACTCGCGGAGCACATGCTGCTGCACTACACGGGCGTCGCGCATTTCTCGGGGACGAACAACTGGGAGATGTACAAGCGGCAGATCGACGGCAAGCGAAAAGTGCACAAAGGATTCGATCGCATCGCGCTCAGCGCCACCGAAATGGAGAAGGCGCTCATTGCCGGCGACTTCCACGCCGCCGGCATTGCCCTCGGCCACGAATGGGAGAACCGCAAAGCGCTGATCCAGGGCATCTCGACACCCGAGATCGATGCCGCAATCGCCGCCGCTGTCGGGGCGGGCGCGTGGGCGGGCAAAGTGTGCGGGGCGGGCGGCGGGGGATGCATCGTCTTTTTGCTGCCGCCGGAAAAGCGCGACGACATTCGGCGCGCCCTCGCCGAAGTGCCCGGCCGCATTCTCGAGGCGGCACCGGTCGCCCACGGCGTCGCCGTCGAGCGCAGCGGCGGCGCGCAAACGGACTCGTTCCCGGCGCGCGCGCGTCACATCCCGCCGCGCAGCGACGCCATCGAACATCTCTACGTTTACGGCGGCCGCGGCGCTTACAAGCCGTTCGTCCTCGCCGAAGCGGTCATCACGCATACCGAAGGGCGAAGCGGCGTGCATCAGACGATCGTGCGGGCGTATGCGACGCCGATCGATGTCGCCGACTTCTCCGTCAGCTGGAGCGACCCGAAGCCGATCAATCTCGAGCACCTGAAGATGCACGCGGAACCCGACCCGAACCGGCGCATCTCATCGAAGATCTCCTTCGGCATGCTGGCCCAGGCGGCTTCGCAGGCACAGGACGCGTTCAGGCAGTTCGTCGCCGATCACGAGAAGCTGCAGCTGCTGCAGAATCCCGCCTTCGCGCTGTACTCCGAGGCGAACGAATCGCGCGAGTCGTTCATCGCGCGCTGCATGGAGGAAGCGACCCGCCGGCTCGAGGACGAGACCGAGCGGCTCGAGAGCACATTCCGCCGCCGCATCGATCAGGTGAAGGAGAAATCGGAGCGCGACAAGCGCGAGCTGGAAGCAAAGGAGCCGCATCCCGCCGACAAGCCCGTCGAAAACGTGAACGTCGCCTGGGGACAGACGCTCTACAACATCACCAGCGGCAAGCCCGCAGGGGTCGTCGAAGCGCCGCAATCCGTGCGCGAGATCGATTACATTGAAAAGATTGCGCAGATTCAGCGCGCGTGGGACAAGGAGCTGCAGGCCCTTCGCGAAGAGTTCAACGCGAAGGCGAAGGAGATCGAGGAGATCATCGTCACGCCGTCGCCGAAGAACATCGAAGTCACCAAATACTTGATCGTTTGGGCGACGCGCGTTTGATCTTTCCCACCCGCGGCCGCGCCACCGCCACCCGCCGGAATAGGGCGGGCGCGATCCGGTTAACGTGCTACGATCGCGCCTCCGTCGGGCAGTAGCGCAGCCTGGTAGCGTACCTGAATGGGGTTCAGGTGGTCGCGGGTTCAAATCCCGCCTGCCCGACCAGCTTTTCCACACGAGGCGGAGGGCGGAGGGCTCATGGACCAGCAGCAACAGCAGCAGACAATCCGCATCACCCTCGATGACAGCGTCGCGCAAGGCGAGTACATCAACTTCGCAAACATCATCCACTCGCCCAGCGAATTCGTCATCGACCTCGGCCGCATGGTGCCGGGCCGCCCGGATGTAAAGATCTACAGCCGCGCGATCATGACGCCGCTCCACGCCAAGCAGCTGCTCGAAGCGCTCCGCCACAACATCGGCCTCTACGAGCAGAAGTTCGGTGAGATCCGCGTCGAGGACGCGCAGGCGTTCCAGGTCAACGAACCTTCGAATTAGGCGTTGGGCCTTAAGGCGTTAGGCGTCAGGGAGGTCGTGCCTGACGCCTGACGCCTGACGCCTGACGCCTAATGCCTGACGCCTAACGCCTAACGCCTAACGCCTGACGCCTAACACCTAACGCCTATGAGGATCAAGATCATCGGCGCCGGTCTCGCTGGCTCCGAATGCGCTTTTCAGCTTGCAGAGCGCGGCCACTCCGTCGATCTCTTCGAAATGCGGCCGGCGAAGATGACGCCTGCGCATCGGACGTCGAACCTCGCAGAGCTCGTCTGCTCGAATTCGTTCCGATCGTCGTCGATCACCAACGCCGTCGGCCTCCTCAAACGCGAGATGCAGCTCCTCGGCTCGCTCGTCATCCGCTGCGGCGAGGAGGCGCGCGTGCCGGCCGGCGACGCCTTGGCCGTCGATCGGGAGCGCTTCTCCGCCGCAGTGACGCGAGCCATCGAGTCTCACAAAAATATCACTATATATCATGACGAATTATCTTCCCTCGATTACGCCGGCTATGACGCGCTGGTCATCGCCACCGGGCCGCTGACATCCACTCCGCTGTTCAACGCCATCAACGATTTTCTCGGCCGCGACGGCTTGTATTTCTACGACGCGATCGCGCCGATTCTCGCCGCCGACTCGCTCGACTTCTCGAAGCTGTACTGGAAATCGCGCTACGACAAGGGCTCCGGACGCGACTACCTCAACGCGCCGATGACGCGCGAGCAGTACGAAGCGTTCGTCGGTGCGTTGCTCGCCGCCGAAATCTATCCGCTTCACGACTTCGAACAGGCCGTGCACTTCGAAGGCTGCCTCCCGATCGAAGAGATCGCGTCCCGCGGAATCGATACGCTGCGCTTCGGTCCGATGAAACCCGTGGGACTCGAGCATCCGGCCACTGGAAGACGTCCGTACGCCGTCGTGCAGCTGCGCAAAGAAGATTTGTCGGACGAATACTTCAACATCGTCGGCTTCCAGACCAAGATGAAGGTCCCCGAGCAGAAGCGCGTGATCCAGATGATTCCCGGACTCGAGAACTGTACGTTCGCGCGCTTCGGCTCGATGCACCGCAACACGTTCATCAACGGACCGAAACACCTCCACCCGACGTTTCAGACGAAGCGCGATCCGCGCATTTTCTTCGCCGGCCAGATCACGGGCGTCGAGGGTTACGTTGAGTCCGCCGCGGTCGGTTTGCTGGTGGCCCGCTACATCGGCGATCCGACTCCGCTTCCGTATCACACGGCGCTGGGCGCGCTCGGCCGTCATGTGGCCGAATCGTCGCCCGATCGCTACCAGCCGTCGAACGTGACCTGGGCTCTCATCGAGGACGTGGCCCGCAACGTGCGAAAGAGTGAGAAGCGCGATCGCCAGGTCGCGTTCGCTCTGGAGACGGTCGAAAAGCTCTCCGCAACGCCCCGGGAATTTGCAACAAAACTGTGACTAGCCGCCTAACCGAGTATTATCTTAAGCAGCAGACTCGCAGGAAAAGCTTATTGATTGCAAAGGAGACGCTCTCATGAGAACTCGGCTGACGGTTCCGCTCCTCCTTCTGCTGTTGTCGCTGGTCCCAATCGCCGCGCTCGCTCAGGCGTCCTCGACGCAACCGACCGGGACGTTTACCCTGAGCGATCCATCGAATCTGTTCGGCCAGGGGAATGTGTCGCTCACCAATACGAATGCGACATTCGCTGCGACCGCCACGCCCGATCCGACGATTGCGAAACAGTTCGACGCCTTCCAGTTCGCCGCGACACCGACCGGAAGCGGCAGCATCTGGACGTTCGAGTTCGACAACGGAGGCAACGCCGTGAGCAGCGGAACGTTCACGATCGACGCGGCGACGACGAACGCAGCCCTGTCGCTCGCAACCGGCGCAAACACAGACACCTGCCAGGCTGCGCTCGGAACGGTGACGGTCACCCAGTTCACCACCGATCCCAACGCAACGACGACTTCCGTCTTCACGAATCTCGCCGGCACGTTCAGCATGGTCTGTGCGAACGCCGACGCGTCGCTCAGCGGGACGTTCAGCTTCACCGCACCGAGCAGCACGCCGGGGCCGACGCCGAATCCAACGCCGTCCGGCGGCACCGGCAGCGGTCAGTTGCCCGTGCCGCGATTCCTTTTCCCGCCGGCCGGCTCGGGCTCGACGCCCTCTGAGACGCCGACGCCGCCGACGCCCACCCTCACCGTCTCCGGCCCCATTCAATCGCTTCTCGGCCCTATCGAGATGAACGCGGGAGACACGATCACGCTGCCGTTCACCATCACCACCTCGTCGCTCGACTCCGACGTCACACTCACCGCAGCGAGCGATCCGGAAGGCCTCGACCTGACGCTGTCGCCAACGAAGATTTCCGCGCCGGGAACCGGCACGACGAACCTGACGATATCGACGGCCGGAGTGATCCCCGGCGACTACAACGTGACCGTCGGCGCGGCGGGCGGCGGCCTGACAGCGTCGAGAACCGTCGGCCTGCAGCTGTTCTGCGATCCGCCGGTCATCGTTTCGACCGATCAGCCGGCCGACGTCACGATTGCGAACGGAAGAACCGCGACGCTCACCGTTTCTCCGATCGGAAGCGGACCGCTGACATACCAGTGGTACGAAGGCTTCCGCGGCTTTACCGACACGCCCGTGGGCGGAGCGACAGCAGCGACGTTTACGACTCCGCCGCTGACCGGATCGACGCAGTACTGGGTGCGTGTCTGGAACGTGTGCGGAAGCGTCGACAGCAACACGGTGAACGTCACCGTGACCCACTAAGTGCGGTTGCCGGCGATCTTCTTCGGTCACGGCAACCCGATGAACGCGCTCGAGGAGAACGCGTACACGCGTGCGTGGCGCGCGATCGGTGCATCGCTGCCGAAGCCGAAGGCGATCGTCGCGATCTCCGCGCACTGGTACGTGCCGGCGACGCTGGTCACCGCGATGGAACACCCGCGGACGATTCACGACTTCGGCGGATTTCCGCGCGAGCTCTACGCGGTGCAGTATCCGGCGCCGGGCGATCGCGCGCTCGCCATGCGGCTGATCGAGATCACCGGCGCCGCCGAAGATCACGAATGGGGACTCGATCACGGAACGTGGTCGGTCCTCTGCCACGCATTTCCCGACGCGTCCGTTCCCGTCGTGCAGCTGAGCATCGACGAAACGCAGCCGGCGAAGTTTCATTACGATCTCGGCAGGCGCCTGGCACCGTTGCGCGACGAGGGCATTCTCATCGCAGGCAGCGGCAACCTCGTCCACAACCTGCACGCGTATGCGTGGGGGCGGCACGCGCCCGAGCCGTATGACTGGGCGGTCCGATTCGAAAAACAAGTTCGCGAGATGCTGATCGCCGGAAACGACGAGCCGCTCATCGATTACGAGTCGCTGGGCCGCGACGCCGTGCTTTCGGTCCCCACGCCCGACCATTACCTCCCGCTTCTCTACGTCCTCGGCGCGCGAAGCATCGACGACAACGTTTCATTTCCGGTCGAAGGCATCGACGGCGGCTCGGTGTCGATGCTCACAATTCAGCTTTCCTGACCTCTGCTACAGTGGCCGTACAGCACACAGAGGGAGGTCCTCGTGCCCGCCACAATCAACGGGATCGGCACGCACTACTACGGCGCGAAAAATCGCTCCGCGCACATCGGCACGTGCAAATCGTGCGGGCGGTCGGCCACGCTGTCGTCTTACGACACACGCGAGTGGTTTTGCGTGGTCTTCATCCCGCTCATTCCGATCAGGAAGTACCGGATCCTGAACGCCTGCTCGCGCTGCCGCAAGCACTTCCGCATCGCCGCGGATGAATTCGCCCAGAAGCTCGCCGCGGCGACCGAGCCGATTCGATCGGCGATTCGCAGCGCGCCGCGCGATGTCGCGCCGCGCATCCAGCTCGTCCAGACGCTGATCGCCTGGGAGATGCGCGATGAGGCGGACAAAGAGCTGCAATCCGCGCTCGCGGCGTTTCCGCAGAACACCGACTTGATGGTGTTCGGCGGTCAGCTCGCCGTCGACAAAAACGATTTCGCACGTGCGACTGCGATCTACGAGCAGGCATACCGCCAGGACCCGCAGAACGGCGCCGCGTCGTACGGATACGGCTGGGTACTGCAGCAGACGCAGAAGTCCATCGAAGCGATTCCCGTGCTGCAAAAAGCGGCCTCGCAGGACTTCAACAAATTCGGCGCTCTCTACCTGCTCGGCAAATGCCACATGAATCTGTCGCACTGGAGTGATGCGCTCAACGCGTTTCAGCAACTCCTCGGCGCGAACCCCGCGTATCAAAAGGACAAACAGCTGCTGCGGATGATCGCCGACTGCAAGCGGCAGATCGGCTACGAGCTCACGCCCGCGGAACGCAGCGCGCGGAGGCGATGGTGGCCGTTCGCCCGCACCGGGAAACGAGCGGCGACGCTGCAGGGGCCGCCGACGCTCGTGCGCCCGAGCCTGCGCTACGCCGGCATCGCCATCGCGGTCATCGCCGTCGCCGGCCTCGCTTTTTACGCTTGGGACCGCTGGACGAACATCGACGTCTACTTCGACAACGGCCTCGACCGCAGCGTGAAAGTGCAGGTCGACAACGATACGTTCGATCTCGCCCTGAACTCGCTGCACGAGCAGCAGCTGACGCAAGGCTCGCATACTGCCGTCGTCCGAGCGACCGACGGCAAAGAAGTCGAGCGACTGACATTCTCGCTGCAGAGATTGAACCCGATCTCCGCGCTGTTCACGGATCGATTCTTCGTCTACAACATCGGCTTGCGGCACATTTACCGGCGCGGATCGCACACGTACGCGCAGCGCGCAGAAGATGCGGCGAACAGCGCGGAGCTGATCGGGATGAAGCGCTTCTTCGAGCAGCGCGACGTCGATTTTCCGTTCATGCCGCCGCCGGAAACGATCGAAGCCGACTCGACCTCTCACTCCGTGCACAAGGTCTCGTTCGATGTGGCGCGCGATCTCGACCTGCGCAAGTTCGCGCTCATCCGGCTCCAGCAGGGGCGGAAGAAAGAAGCGGCGGAGGCGCTCGTCCAGGCGGTCGAGAATTCGCCGTGCGACACGGCAACGCGCCGGACGCAGATCTACTTCGCGTCGCTGAATTCGCCGGAGGAGGCCTCGGACACCGCGCGCCGCTGGGTGACCGACTGCGCGCAGGATGATCTCGAAGCTCATCGCGCCTATCAGGACGTCAATCGCGAAAGCGGGCGTGAAGACAAGCTGCGCGAAGAGTACGGAACGATGCTCGCCGCGGCACCGCAATCGGGCAAGGCGCACTACCTTTTCGGCCGCGTTGCCGGCGAAACGCAGCGTTCGATCGCCGAGTATCAACAGGCGGTCGCGCTCGACCCGTCCCTCGTGTGGCCGCACGTCGCCCTCGGTCGCGCCTATCAGAACGTCGATCGTTTCGATGATGCCCTTCGCGAGCTCGCAACTGCGCTCGACATGAAAGGCTGCGATCCGTCCGTCGTCGTGTACTTCGCGACCGCGGCGATCGCCAAAGGACTGCCTGCGGAAGTCACTGACCGAACCGCCGCGTTCGCGAAAGCGCATCCGCACGATGTCAGCGCCTTGCACGCACAATGGCTGCTCGCTCTCGACGCGAAGGACTGGGAGACAGCGATGCGGCTCGAGAAAGCGCTGACACCGCTCGAGGCGCCGCAGACAGCCTGGTGGCGTACGACGAAGCGAATGTGCCTCACCGGCGACACTGCGGTCGACGGACGGATCGACTCGGCGAGGCTCGACCGCAATCTGCAGCCGATCGCGATCGAATTCGAGATCGAGCGCCTGATCCAGGCGGGCGAATACGAGAAAGCCGCGGAGGCGATCGACACGAATGCAAAAATTCTCGAACCGGCAGTCGCGGCAACGCTCGATGCGTACGCCGCCGGCGGATTCCTCTTCCAGAACGAAAGCGCGAAAGCGGAGAAGCTTCTGATCGCCGCCGAAGCCATGACCGCGGGCGAAGGCGTCGCCGAGCGGCGAATCACCGTTGCACTGATCAAAGGGCTGCGCGGATCGACGCCCGCGGACTCTGTGCTCGAGCTCATGCGCGTCAGCGACGAGACGGCGCACGGATGGTTCGTGGAGGCCGTTCGCGCGGCGCAATCGGGCGATCGCAAGCGGGCGGCCGAGTCGCTGGATCATTGCGCCCGTACGGCCTCGACGCTCGACTTTCCCTACCTCGAGGCAAAAGCGATGGAGGCGCGCCTGCGCTGACGGTCCGCCGCTTGCACAACGCGCGCGCGGAGGTCGTCAACGGCAAAGGCTCCGCGCGTCAGCGCAAGAACCGCCACGCTTCGGAAGCAGCGCAAGATTCAATCGGAAGTCGATCGGGCCGACGCGAAGCAGTCGAGCTCGAAAAAGAAGAAAAAGGCGCTGGCGACAAACCTCGCGGAGAGAGGCATTCTCGTGAGCGCGGTCGCGCCGGGGCCGACGTGGACGCCGCTGAATCCGTCGGACCGGCCGGCCGAGAAGATCAAACAATTCGGCAGCAAGACGGCGTTCAATCGTCCCGCGCAGCCGGAGGAGGTCGCGCCGGCGTACGTGTTCCTTGCGTCGCCCGTCGCCGGCTCGTACATTACGGGTCTCGTCCTGCCGGTGATCGGCGGCGTGACCGGCGCGATGAGCAGTCAGAAGGAGTAGCAAATGGCAGAGACGTGGGAAATCGATCCGGCGCACACGACGATCCAGTTCGCGGTGAAGCACATGATGTTCACGACGGTCCGCGGCCGCTTCAAATCGTTCAGCGGCAGCATCGAAGCCGATGTGCGCAATCCCAACAACTCGCGCGTGACGGTGGAGATCGATGCGGCGAGCATCGACACGGGCGTTGGCGATCGCGATGCGCATCTCAAATCGGCCGACTTCCTCGACGTCGAGCACCATCCGAAGATCACGTTCCGCAGCAAGCGCGTCGAGGGAGCGGCGGCGAAGGAGCACGATCGGTTCAAAGTCACCGGCGACCTCACGATTCACGGCAAGACGATCGAAGTCACGCTCGACGCCGAGTACGAGGGCCGCGGCAAGGACCCGTGGGGAGGCGAGCGCGCGGGAGCGCACGCCAGGACGGAGATCGACCGGCGTCAGTGGGGTTTGCAGTGGAATCAGGCGCTCGAAACCGGCGGAGTGCTGGTCGGCAACAGCGTCAAGATCGAGCTGGAGGTCCAGGCGGTGAAAAAGGCGTCCGTTCCTGCCTAACAGCTACTGCGCCGTGTAGCCGCCGTCGATGAGGTATCCCGCTCCGGTCACGAAGCCCGCCTCGTCCGAAGCGAGAAAGGCGACGAGCGCCGCAACCTCGCTCGCTTCGCCGAGGCGTCCGATCGGATGCAGCGGAAGCACCGACGCTTCCATGCCTTTGATCAGCGGCGTTTTGATGAACGCCGGCTGCACGGCGACGACGCGGATCTTCGACGCCGCGAGCTCGAGCGCCGCCTCTTTCGTCAGGCCGATCACGCCGTGCTTCGCCGCGACGTACGCCGGCGCGCCTGTCATGCCGACGCTGCCGAGGATCGACGACATGTTGATGATGACGCCGCCGGTGCCCTGCCTTTTCATCGCGCGCGCCGCGTGCTTGAGCCCGTAAAACACCGACGTCAGGTTGGTGTCGATGATTTTCTGCCACTTCGCCGCGGGCTTCTCGTCGATGGGGATCGAGCTCTCGCCGATGCCGGCGTTGTTGACCATGATGTCGAGCCGGCCGTACTTCGCGACCGTCCGATCGACGAGATCCCGCATCGCGTCTTCACTCGTCACATCACACGCGACGATGTTCGCGGCCGGCTGCAGGTCCGATCCGCAAACTCGCGCGCCGTCGGCGGCGAGCCGCTCCACGCACGCGGCGCCGATGCCGCTCGCCGCGCCGGTGACGATGGCGACTTTCCCCGCCAGACTCACGCCTATTTCTTCCGCTGTGCTGTCGGCGGCAGCAGGCCGTTGAGGCGAAGGTACGAGGCCGCCATCGAGTAATGGTCGGCGAGATCCGCGGCGAGCGCCATCATCGAATTCGCGCGCGTGCGGTGGAACGGCGGCACCTCTTCGCCGAGCTTCGAGTCGTCGACTTTCGCGAGCGCGTTCGTGCAGTAGTCGAACGACTCCTTCATGTTGGCGACCAGCTTCTCTTTGGCATCGTTGTCGGTTGCGGTGTCCTTCGGCGCCGCTTCACCTGCAATGCCGGAACAGAGCATCCGATTCGAATGCGCGATGTGGAAGACGAGGTGCGCGAACGTCATCTGTTCGGGCGTCGGGTGGTACTCATACTTGTCGGCCGGCATCTCCTCGGCCGCCGCGATGAGGTTCTTTCCCTCGCGCTCCAGAAACGCGCGCGTCGCATCCGCGACGGGACTCTTCGATTCCTGCGCCTGGATGCGTGGAGTGAGTGCCGCAAATGTGATGGTGGCAAACAGCAGGAAGTTCTTCATGCGTTCTCCTCGAAAGCGAATCATAGCGAGAGACGCGTCCGGCGGGTGAGGGCCTCGCGTCGACAGGCGCTGCCCGCGGGTAAGATGGCCTCCCAAATGAATGGTTGCGAGTGATGAAGAGCCGCTCCGCCTCGGTCTTGTTCGCGCTCGTGGCACTCGTGGGGTTCGCCCGGCAGGGGTTCGCTCTGCCCGTGCCCTGGAGAAATTGCGGGAGCGCGACGGACATCATTTCGGTCTCGAAGCTGGCCGCGTCCATCTGGCCGCCGATGGGCACACCGGCCCCGATTCAGGCGATGCCGATTTACGACCCGAGGACCGGCAACCTCAGCAGCCTGACGATCGATCTGCTGTTAGGCTCGCAATGGGTTTTCGAGACGGGAAACCTGGCAGCGCCGCTCGTCGGAGGATTCGTGGCACTTCCGTCATCGATTCCCCTGGCGCTGGTCAGCCCGACCCTGCCCATTCCCGCGGGCCCAACAAACATCACGCAAACGTTCACCTCACCGAATGCGGGATCGCAGCCCATCACCATCCAGAGCACCGCGAACATTAGCCAGTCCATCACGTCGGTGAATGCGACGCTCTCGCTGAGCTCCGACGGCAACTCTGGATTTGCCGTTCCTGTCTCAGCAGGGACTTCCGAAGCGATCGTCCGGGCAAACGAGAGCGACGGGCAGGAGATCTTCTGTTTCGATATCACGCTCTCGGCTCTTTCGTTCGTCGAGGCGCCGGCGACGTCGACCTCGTTGAGCAGCTCACTCGATCCGTCGGCTGCCGGCGAGCCCGTCACATTCACGGCCGCCGTGACTTCGAGCGCGGGAACGCCGGCCGGCGACGTGAGCTTCAACGATGGCGCGACGTTGTTGGGAATGGCGCCTGTCGATGCGTCCGGTCACGCGGTGTTGAGCAGTTCTCTCGCGGCAGGCACGCACGACCTGACAGCAACATTCAATGGCAGCGGAGGTTTCGCCGGCAGCACGAGCGCCTCGTCCGTGCTGGTGCAAACGGTGGTCATTCCCACGCCTGCGCTCGACGAGCGCGCGCTGCTGCTGCTCGCGTTCGCGCTTGCTGCGATCGGCGCGTTGGTGCTCCGTCGATCGTGAATCGGTGGATGTCGGTTAAGTTGGTGGAGGCGGCGGGAGTTGAACCCGCGTCCGAAAACAGTGGCGACCCGGCTCCTACATGCTTTTCTCTCGTTTGAGTTCTCGCCTCAGCCCTGCCCCGAGAGCGGGGAACGAGAAGAGGCCAGCCTCTGAATTTTTCGTGACTCGCGGCGGGGCGGTCCGCGAATCCTTAGCTCACCTTGATGACACCCGGCCCGGCGGCGTGAGCAACCACCGGATTGGGCGTCGCAGTCCTAATTAGGCCGCGAGTGCGAGTTCGCTGTTGTTCGCAGCTACTCAAGTTGATCGTTTTTACGAGTCAATCAGCTCGGCATGCAACCGTGAGCCCCGACATGTTCCCGTCGAAGCCGTTGCGCCCCCAACTTGTCAACGAACCGCGTAGCATCTTGAAAACGATCCGGCGCGTGCCATCATTCCGCTCATGGTGGACGCGGGCAAAATACTGCTGAGACTGACGATCGGAATTCTCATGCTCTTCCACGGGGTCAACAAGCTGCGGCACGGCATCGCTTTCATCGAAGGCGTCGTCACAGCGCATCATTGGCCGTCGTGGATCGCATACGGCGTCTTCGTTGGAGAGCTGATCGCTCCGATCCTGTTGATCATCGGACTGCTGACCAGGCCGGCAGCGCTCGTCGTCGCCTTCGACATGCTCGTCGCCATGTACCTCGTCCTCGGCGCCAGCGCATTCACGCTGGCCCGGCAGACGGGCGCGCTCAACTGCGAGCTTCAGCTGCTTTACCTTGGCGGGTCGCTCGCGATCGCTTTTCTCGGCAGCGGCCGCTTCGCCATTTCCAGGGGCCGAGGACGCTGGGACTGATGGAAAAGCGCGAAGTGGAGGCGATCGTTCGCCGCGCGCTCGACGAAGACCTTCCCGACATCACCAGCGAAGCGATCTTCACCCCGCACGACCGCGGCCGCGCGCGATTTCTCGTGAAAGCCGAAGGCGTGATCGCCGGATTGGCGTTCGCGGAGGCGACCTTTCGCATGATCGAGTCGGACGCGCGCTTCTCCGCCCGCGCCAGGGACGGCGATCGCGTGCGGCGCGGCGACATCGTGGCCGAGGTGGAGGGCGGCGTGATCACGCTGCTGAGCGGCGAACGCACCGCACTCAATCTGCTGCAGCGCGCATCGGGCATCGCCACAGAGACGCGGCGCTACGTCGACGCGATCGCGGGAACGAAAGCGAAGATCTACGACACGCGCAAGACCGCGCCCGGACTTCGCGCGCTCGACAAGTACGCGGTGCGCTGCGGCGGCGGCGAGAACCATCGCATCGGCCTCTACGACATGTTCCTGATCAAGAACAATCACGTCGACCGCGCCGGCTCCATCACCGCGGCCATCGAGCGGATCCGCTCGAAGCACAAGCCGCAGCAGATCATGGTCGAAGTGCGCAACATGGCGGAGCTTGACGAAGCGCTCGCCGCGCGGCCCGACTTCATCCTGCTCGACAACATGACTGCGCAGCTGATGCGGGAGGCGGTCGAGCGCGTTGGCGGAGCCGTCCCGCTCGAGGCATCGGGCGGAATCACACTGGCGAACGTCCGCGAGATCGCCGAGACCGGCGTCGACCGCATTTCCATCGGCGCCCTCACGCATTCGGTGATGGCTTTGGATATCTCGATGCGAATCGAGCGAGCGGCGGGCAGCGAGCGGCGAGCAGCAGATTCTTAGTCCGCTCGCTGCCCGCCGCTCGCCGCTCGCCAGCCGATGGCACCTCGTTTGCGGCGGAGTGATGCGTGCCCGACGTTTTCCGAGTGGCGATCGTCGATGACGACGCCGCCATCCGCCGCCTCGTCCGCCTTCTGCTGAAACGCAGCGGCTACGAGACCGCCGAATACGCCACCGGCGAAGAGGCGCGCCGCGAGCTCGAATCGACCGGCTGGGACCTCGCGATTCTCGATCGCCGGCTGCCCGACATGGACGGGCTGGAGCTCTGTCAGGAGCTCAAGTCGAAGGCCGAGTTCAAGAGCCGCTACGTCATCATGCTCACGGGAGAAGACGAGCAGGAGGACAAAGTCCAGGGCCTCGACCTCGGCGCCGACGACTACATCACGAAGCCGTTCCAGTATCAGGAGTTCCTCGCGCGCATTCGCGCCGCGAAGCGCATCGTCGATCTGCAACAGGAGCTCATGGAGACGAACAAGCGCCTGGAGCGGCTCTCGATCACCGACGGCCTGACGAACCTGTACAACCACCGCTACTTTCAGGACGAGCTCTGTCGGGCGTTCGAAGAGTCGGCGCGCTACGATCGTCCGCTGTCGCTGGCGATGGCCGACATCGACTTCTTCAAGAAGGTCAACGACACGCACGGCCACGCGATCGGCGACGAGGTGCTGCGCGCGGTGGCCCGGATGTTTCACCAGTCGAGCCGCAGCACGGACCTCGTCGCGCGCTACGGCGGCGAGGAGTTCGCGATGATGATGCCGGAGACGGACGTCGGCGCGGCGTACTCGTTCGCCGAAAAGGTTCGAGCGCTCGTCGTTTCGACGGCGATCCAGACGCAGAACGGGCCGCTGCACGTCACGGTGAGCGTCGGCGTCGCGACGGTCCCGCATCCGCACATTCACGCGCCGAAAGATCTGATCATCTGTGCCGACAACGCGCTCTACCGCGCCAAGAATGCGGGACGCAACCGGGTCGTCCAGTCCGAAGAGGCTGTCGGTGCAGCGGAGAGTTAGCCGGCGCTGGCCAGCTCGCGCTCGCGCTTCTCGATCTCCGTGCGGATGTTCACGACGTGCAGCTGGATCTTCTCCTCGAGGCGGGTGTCGTCCGAGCCCCTGACCAGGTGCTCGACCGCTTTCTCCAGCTCCGCCGCGTCGGTGGAGATCCGCTGGAAACCGTAACTTCCGCCGGAACCCTTCAGCTGATGCGCGAGATACGTCAGCCGTTCGATCCGGGCCGGATCGGGCTCGCCTTCGAGCGCGTTCTCGATCTCCCGGATCTTGTCGCGCGCTTCGGCGAGAAATTCCCGCTTGAGCTCATCGAATTCATGATCAACCATGGTCCGCCGTTCCTAGCGCTGCCACTCTGCACGCGGTATGCCGCGCGGAGAAACCGTTGGCGGACCGCCGTTAACCATCGAGCGAGGAGTCGCTTCGGGAAGCGGCGGATCCATCACGGGCGGGGCCAATGAAAATATCATGGCGTCAGTGGCACCCGAGCTTCTCATCGTGCGCCGCGCCGCATTTGCGATCGAAGACCCATGGCGAGCTCCAGCCGGCTGCGACCCGATCGCGATGCGGCGCGCCACCGACGGCACATCTCCGCGTCTCGCCACCACCCTGGTCCTTTTCGCCGACGACGATTGCCTGAGCGTGCTGTTCAACGCGCAGGACGATGCGATCGTTGCGACCCACCTCCGCCACGACGCGCCGCTGTACGAAGAGGACGTCGTGGAGATCTTTCTCGCGCCGCGCGATCCGCACCGCTACTTCGAGATCGAGGTCAATCCGCTCGGCACCACGTTCGATGCGCAGATCGATTCGCCCGACGGCACACGCGCGACGATGCGAGTGGACTCGTCGTGGGAATGCGCGGGGCTCTTTGCCGCGGTCCGAAAGAGTCCCGGGCGGCTCGACACGATCGTCCGCGTTCCCTTCGCTTCGGTCGGGAGCCCGAGGCCGAAGGAAGGCGAGGAGTGGCGAGCAAATTTTTTTCGCATCGATCGTAGCGCGGAGCACGGCGACGAATACTCCGCCTGGCAGCCGACGATGAGGAAGCTGGCGGACTTTCACGTGCCGGCGGCCTTCGGCCGTATCGTTTTTGCATAGGGCCACGGCATGCGGCGTCTATTCCTGATTGCACTTCTTTCGATTTCCTCGGTCGCCCTCGCGCAATCGGGCGAGTGGGGATCGCGCGGCATCCCGCGGCGGTTCGTCGCGTGTGGCAATGACGTGATCGCTGCCGATGGCCGCGGAGTCACGGTGTACGACGTGTCGGCGGATCCGATCCGCCGGGTCTCCTTCGCAGAAACCGCCAGCGAGAGTCTCGACGCGGCGCTCGTCGGCAGCAACCACCTCGTCGTGGCCACGCGATCGTCAGGCATCGAGATGTTTTCCGTCGGCGATGACGGCTCGCTCACCGATCTCGCGAACTATCCCGGCGACAACGCGACGCTGCTCGGGGCGAACGCCAACTACGTTGCCGGCTACACCGGAACGAACATCACCGTTTGGAATCCCGACTTGACTCTGGCCGCTGTCTTTCCCGCGAGCGCGCCCGTTTCGGCGCTGGCGTGGCACGGCGACACCCTGATCGCGGCGATTCCGGGCAGCGCGATCATGATGTTCGACATGACCGGCGCGCACGAGCCGGTCGTCATCCCCGAACTCGCGCACGACCTCGCGGTCGACGGCGACATGCTCTACGTCGCCGCGGGCGTCGATGGCATCGCGCAATACGACATCAGCGATGAGTCGTCGCCGCGACTCCTGAGCCGCGCTGCCGCGGGCGACAAGAACTTCACACACATCGCAATTGCAGACCATCGCGTGGTGGCCGCGGAAACACCGGACGCCGTCGACGTCTTCGACACATCGTCGGGCGCGCTGCAGCTTGCGAACCGGACCGAAGAGCTCGCGCGCGTGATCGCAGCGTCGGGCTCGCACCTCTTCGTGACCGGAGCGCTCATCGATCAGTACGGCCTCGAGCGCGAGACCGGCGAGCCGCTGCGCGTCGTCGACATCAGCGATGCTGCGGCGCCGCGCCTCGCTGCCGTCTTCTCAGATTTTGCCGGTCCGGTCTCCGGCGTTGCGACCGACGGCTCGCTCGCTTACGTCGTCGACCCGCCGTACCTTCGCGTGATTGACGTGTCAACGACCGCATCGCCGCACGAGATCGCATCGCTGGCGATCGACGACATCGGCGACTCCGTTCGCGTGCAGGGCGACCTTGCGATCCTCTACGGCCGCGGCCCGGTGCAGCTCGTGGATGTCGCGAACCCGTATGCACCGCGGCTCGTCACAACGTGGAACGCACAGGGAGGTCCGCCCAGCACCGCGGCATTCTCCGGCACGAATTTCGTCGAAGGGAATCCGTACTCCGGATTTCACGTCGTCGATTTCAACAGCTTCGCCACTCCGCAGCAGATCGGCGGGATCAAGGGCCACTACTTCGACATCGCGTCCGACGGCGGCAGCATCGTCTACGTCTCCGTGCAGCAGTCCGCCCTCGGCGTCGTCGATGCCGGTGACGTCCATAATCCGGCGCTGGTGGACAACTTCGTCATCGGGCCCGTAGAAGCGGCAATCGCGAACGAGACGACAAATCATCCGAAGCTGCTCGTCGTGCAGACGCAAAGCGGGATTCGCATCTACAGCCTTGGAAATCCGCTCGCCCCCCGGCAGATGAGCTCGACGCCGACAGCAAGCGCCGGCACGATCGCCGCCGACGCTGACGCGGCCTACGTCGCCACTCCCGGGACCCTGCAAACGATCGACTTGCGCGATCCGGCGCGTCCGGTTTTCTCCGTCTCATCGCTGCGCCCGATCGCGCCGATGCGCATCGCCGCGGCCAATGGCAAAGTCGTGATCGCCGACACATATTCGCTCCGCATCTTCGGGCCCGACACCGCCGCGCCGGCTCCTGCGCCACCCTCGCGGCGTCACGTTGCAGATCATTGACAGCGAAGGAATTCGCTCTTCACGTTTACTATTTTGTTATTCACATTGCCGGTCAAATCGGCATAGAGTTGCAATCGCTGCAGCATGCGTCGAGCTCTCCAATTCACCGCCGCCATCGTGTCTCTACTCGCCGTCACGGCGTACGCCGACGACGCGAAGAGGTGCACGACGCCGCCTGCCGAATGCGAGCGCATCATCCGCCAGATGCTCGCCGGACGCCGCTATCTCGGCGTGCAGATCGTGGAGCTCAATCCGGGACTGGCCATCAAGGCGGTCGTCGAAGACAGTCCCGCCGAGAGCGCAGACCTTCGCCCGGGCGACCGGTTGATGGCCGTGAACGGCAAGTCGACGAAGGATGCGACGATCAATGACTTCAAGCAGATTCTGGCCGAAGCGAGCAAGACCGGCGCGCTGTGGATGATTGTCCAGCGCCACGGCATCCTCAAACCCGTCGAAGCGCGGATGGAGCCGTACACCAAAGCGCAAATCGACAAGATCGTCGCGCAGCATCTGCAGGAAGCGCACGGAATCACGATGGCGCCTCCGGCGCAACGGTGACCGTGAGGCTGCAATGTTCCGGTCACTTCTCGCCAGGATCAAGGAATGCGATCGCGCGGATCGTGCCTCGATCGTCCTCCCGTTCCTGATCATCTCCATCGGGCTCGGCGTCCTCGCATGGCGGTCGTATCAACTCTCGGCGCGGCTCGAGGACGGAGTGAATACGCTCGCCGCGCAGTACGCCGGCTACGCTGCCGACGTCACCGCGCGCCGCATGGACACCGCCGTCCACAGCGCGATCTTCCAGGCCGCCGAGCAATGGCAGCAGACCGAGCGACGCATGGAAGCGCCGACGTCGTCCGCGCTGCAGAATTGGCTGAAGTCGAACGACTGGATCATCTCCGCGATCTACGTCCCCGATTACGATCCCGCGAGCTCCGTGTTCGTCACCAGTCTCGGCAATCGCGCGGTGCCACCTTCGCGTCTGACGCGCGAGTTCTACACGGCGAGCGGACTCGTCCGCTACACGTACGATCCGGCCAGGCTGATCGAAGACATCCGTCCGATCCTGCGGCGGCAACCGCTCGTGC
Organism: Thermoanaerobaculia bacterium; assembly: GCA_035516895.1. Taxonomy (GTDB): domain Bacteria; phylum Acidobacteriota; class Thermoanaerobaculia; order Gp7-AA8; family Gp7-AA8; genus Gp7-AA10. Next base: position 31,208 of record DATIZY010000133.1, read on the forward strand.
ATACGACCGGCATGCAGCCGGAGGCTGAGCTTTCGATCATTCCGACGCCGGTCCAGCGCGTCGATCAGCATCTTTCCGACGGATTCGCGCACGTCGCTCCTCTTTCGGCGCCGCTGACCGGATACTCGGTCCGCGCACTCGTGCGCACGAGCTTCGGAACATCCGGCTGGGAAAATGCGCGCTACATTTCGATCTGGCTCAGCATGCTCGCGGTCGCGCTGACCGCGCTCGGCGCCGCGCTCGCGCTGCGCGGCGTGATGCGCGAGGCGGAGACGATGAAGCTGCGCAGCGCGCTGATCGCAAACGTCTCGCACGAGCTCCGCACCCCGCTGTCGATGCTTCGCCTCGGCGCGGAAACGCTGAAGCGCAGCGCGAAGCTCACCCAGACGCAGCGCGGAGAGATCGAAGACGCCATGTTGCGCGAGGTGCTGCACCTGTCGCACATGGTCGAGAACGTCCTCGACGTCGCGCGCATGCAGAACCGCAGCACGAAGGCGCTGGCGCTGACTCCGGTCCGCCCGCGCGAGCTCGTCTCGTCGCTCGTTGCGACGTACGAGTCGTGGATCCGCAGCAAAGGCTTCGACATCGCGCTGCAGATCGAAGAAAACGTCGACGAACAGCTGTGGGACCGCGATGCCGTCTCGCGCGCCGTGCTCAACCTCATCGACAACGCCGTCAAATACTCCGCGGACACGAAATCTCTGACCGTCGTCCTTCGTCAAACGGAAGAGATGGTGATGATCGAAGTGCGCGACCGCGGCATCGGAATTCAGCCCGAAGATCTCGCGCGGATTTTTGAACCATATTATCGTGCACAATTTTCGGACACGCAGACGCGGCGCGGCGCCGGCCTCGGCCTCACCCTCGTCCAGCAGATCGTCTCGTCGCACGGAGGACGGGTCGAAGTTGAATCGACGCCCGGCGGCGGCTCGACTTTCCGGCTACTCTTCCCGCGCGTCAAAGCGCCGGAAGCGAATCCGGCACCCGCATTAACGGAGGAAATCGCATGACCAAGATTCTGATCGTCGAAGATGAAGCCGGGCTGCGGCAGGGACTCGAGATCAACCTGCGGCTCGAAAATTACGAGACGCTGCAGGCCGCCGACGGCGAAGAAGCGATCCGCGTCTTTCACAGCGATCCGCCGGACCTCGTGCTGCTCGACCTCATGCTGCCGAAGCGCAGCGGGTTCGAAGTGCTCGACCACATTCGCAAGTACTCGAAAGTGCCCGTGATCCTGCTCACCGCACGCGGACAGGAGACCGACAAGGTCCGAGGACTCCGCGGCGGCGCCGACGATTACGTGACGAAGCCGTTCGGCCTGCAGGAGCTGTTCGCGCGCGTCGACGCGGTCATGCGGCGCAGCGAAGCGACCGCCGCATCGAAGATCGTCTGCGAGGACGATCTCATCAAGCTCGACCCGTCCACGCGCGAGGCATCGGCGCGAAATCAGCGGCTCAAGCTCTCGCCGAAAGAGTTCGACCTGCTCATGTACCTGTTCAAGAACAAAGAGCGCGTCGTCCCGCGCGACGAGCTGCTCTCGCGCGTCTGGAACTATCGCGTCGATCTCAACCTCAACAGTCGTACGGTCGACACGCACGTGACGCGGCTGCGCCGCAAGCTGCAGAAAGCGGTCGGAACCGAGGCGGCGGTGATCGTCGCTGTGGCGAAGATCGGCTACCGCTACCTCGGCGAAGTGACGGCAACCGCCTGACAATGTGGAATGCGGCGGCCATGCCGCCGCTCTTCTTTTTCAGCGCCGCACTCCCGATTCCAACCGTCACGAAATTGCCCGTTGTACGAATTGACAAAATCGCGATTGCGAAATAGCCTGCCCTCCCAATGCGAACAGTTTGCTGTTGTTGCCGTCCCCGATTCTGAGTCAGGCGTTCACGGTCGCAACAGTGTTTCCAGCCCGAACGCCGTTCGGGCTTTTTCATTTTCTATTTGGAGGAGCGATGTCACACGGAAAGATCTACGACAACATCACCCAACTGATCGGCAACACACCCATGGTCCGGCTCCACAAAGTCCCGAGCGGCGGCGCGGAAGTCATCGTCAAGCTCGAGCTCTTCAATCCGCTTTCATCGGTGAAGGACCGCATCGCGCTGTCGATGGTCGAAGACGCGGAGAAGCGCGGCGAAATCCAGCCCGGCAAGAGCGTGATCGTCGAAGCAACGAGCGGCAACACCGGAATCGGACTTGCGTTCGTCGCCGCGGCGAAGGGCTATCGCTGCATTCTCGTCATGCCGGACACGTTCTCCGTCGAGCGTCGCAAGCTCCTCCAGGCCCTCGGCGCGGAACTGGTGCTGACGCCCGGAACCAAAGGACTCGGTGAAGCGCTGCGCATGGCCGACGAGATCGCGCAGTCCACGCCGGGCGGCTGGCGCTCGAAGCAGTTCGACAATCCAGCGAACCCGAAGATCCATCGCGAGACGACCGCGGAAGAAATCTGGAAGGACACCAACGGCAAAGTCGACGCGGTCGTCGCCGGCGTCGGAACCGGCGGAACGGTCAGCGGCTGCGGCCAGGTGCTGAAGAAGCGCAATCCGAAGATCAAAATCGTCGCCGTCATGCCCGTCGAAGCGCAGGTGTTGAAAGGCGGAGCGTACGCACCGCACAAGCTGCAGGGCATCGGGCCGAGCTTCATTCCGGCGATCTACGACGCGTCTGTGGTCGACGAAGTCTTCGACGTGACGTTCGATCAGGCGGTGCAGACATCCCGTCGTCTGGCAAAGGAAGAAGGGATCTTCGTCGGCATCTCGTCGGGCGCGATCGCGTACGCGGCGCTCGAAACCGCGAAGAAGATGCCGGCCGGTTCGCGCATCGTCGCCGTGCTCCCCGACACGGGCGAGCGCTATCTGTCGACGCCGCTTTTCGAGTACACGGATCTCGTGAATCAGCCGCCGACGCTGCCGCCGCCCCAGCCGCAGATTCCGATCAGTTCCCCGCGCCCGAACGCGTAGGAGAGCGGGCCTCCTCGCGCGCATGCGGCGAGCGTCTCGTTCGCCGCATGACGGCTGACGGGCGTGACGCCCGTCAGCTGCTGCCGAGGCGAGCGCTCTCCCGCGACCAAGCGAGGATGCCGCCCTTGAGATGCTTTGCGCGACGGAAGCCCGCGGCTCGCATCATCTCGAGGGCGTGCGCGCTGCGCTGGCCGGAGCGGCAGTAGAGCACGATGTCGCGGTCGCGCGGGATCGCATCCATGTGCCGCTCGAGTTGACCGAGCGGAATCAGCCACGCGCTCTCGAGATGTCCCTGCTTGAACTCGTACGGCTCGCGGACGTCGATCAGCAGCGGATCCTTCATCGATGCGAGCTCCGCCGGCGTGATCTCGCCGGATTCGACGGGATTGCAGAAGCCTTCGTAGTCGATCAGCTGTGCGATCGTCGGATGCTCGCCGCAGATGGCGCAGTTCGGATCCTTTTTCAACTTCAGGCGGCGGAACTCCATCCGCAGCGCATCGAACAGCAGCAGCCGTCCGATGAGCGGCTCGCCGATGCCGGTGATGAGCTTGATCGCCTCGATCGCCTGGATCGTTCCGATAACGCCGGGTAGTACGCCCAACACGCCGCCTTCCGCGCACGACGGCACAAGACCCGGCGGAGGCGGCTCGGGATAAAGGCAGCGATAGCACGGACCTTCGCGGGCGTAGAACACCGACGCCTGCCCGTCGAAGCGGAAAATCGAGCCATACACGTTGGGTTTGCCGAGGAGCACGCAGGCGTCGTTGACGAGGTAGCGGGTCGGAAAGTTGTCGGTGCCGTCGACGATGACGTCGTACGTGCGAAAAATCTCGAGTGCGTTCTCGGACGAGATCGCCGCTTCGTGTGCTTCGAACGCGATCTCCGGGTTGAGATCGTGCAGCCGCGCCATCGCCGCACTGAGCTTCGGCTGGCCGACCTGCGACGTCCCGTAGAGGATCTGCCGGTGCAGATTCGTGATGTCGACTCTGTCGAAGTCGGCGAGGCCGATCCGTCCAACGCCCGCCGCGGCGAGATACATCGACGACGGACTTCCCAGTCCCCCGGCGCCGATGATCAGCACCGAGGCGTTCTTGAGCTTCAGCTGCCCTTCTTCGCCGATTTCCGGAAGGACGAGATGACGCGCGTAGCGTTCGCGCTCGGGTTCGGTGAGGCTCACATCCATGGCTCATCGCCGCTCGGTCCGTAGATCGAGGGCACCTTCGCGCCGGCCATGCGGAGGTAGATCGAAAACTGGCCGCGATGGTGAATCTGGTCGTGAAGCAGGAACCAAAGCACGTCCATGCGCGACAACTCGCCCATCTGCTTCGGCCCGACGAAGAAGTGCACCTTCGTTTGCAGGTCGGCGTCGGACGCGGCGCGCACCATGTTCATGAAATCGTGATGCGCTTTGTCGACGCCGCCGACGAGCTCATTCCAGTTTTCCGGCGCGGCGGGCGGCTTGCCCTGAGCGACCTTCGTCATCTCGTCATGCCAGATGCGTTTGCCGAGGTAGCGTTCGAGGGCGAAGACCCAGGCGAGCTCGCGCGCGGTTTTCGATCGCGCGTGCGGCTTCAGATCGAGCTTGTCGGACGGATATGCGCGCAGCAGTTTCATCGTGCGAGCATGTTCCTCATCTGCGGTCCTGATGAATGATTCCTTTGCACTCAAGAGCAACCTCCTTTTTTCAGCTCGCCGCGCGATTGCATCGTTGCCGTTCGTGCCGTTCGTGCCGTTCGTGTCGTTCGCGACGTTCAAAAACGAGCGCGGTGATCATGGCAATAATCGTGAAACAATCTCCTGTATTTTTTTGCCGTCCACACGCCCCCTGTATCGTGCGGTGGCTTCCTTCATCACTTTGCCCATGTCCTTCTTCGACTGTGCGCCTGCGGACGCGATGATCTCGCGCAGTCCCGACTCGATCTCCGCGTCCGACAGCTCCGGCGGCATGTAGGTCTTGAGCAGGTCGATCTCGGCCTGCTCTTTCGCGGCGAGCTCCGGGCGGTTGCCTTTCGTGTACTGCTCGACAGAATCCTGGCGCTGTTTGATTCCCTTGCGGACGACCGCGAGCGCTTCCTCATCCGACAGCTCATGGCCGGCGTTGATCTGCTCGTTCTTGAGCGCGGCCTGCAGCATCCGCAGCGTCGACGTGCGCTCGGCGGTCCGCGCCTTCATCGATTCGGTCAGGTCGGCGCGGATCTTCTCGGTCAGCTTTCCCATTGCGCTTCTCCGGACGCACATTCTATTCTCGACGGCGATGGCGCTCGACCTGACTTCGATGCTGCAGAAAACCGGCGCTCTGCTTCACGGGCACTTCCGACTTTCCTCGGGCCTGCACAGCGCGGACTACGTGCAATGCGCGCTTCTGCTCGAGCATCCGCGTGACGCGAGGCTCGTCGGCACCGCGCTTGCCGATCTCGTCCGTCCGATGGCGCCCGCTCTCATCGCCTCGCCCGCTCTCGGCGGCGTGATCATCGGCTACGCCGTCGCCGAAGCGCTGGACATTCCATTCGTCTTCACCGAGCGGAAAGAGGGGCGCATGACCGTGCGCCGCGGCTTCCGCATCGAGCCGGACGCGTCGGTCGTAATCGTCGAGGACGTGGTAACGACAGGCAGGTCGACGCGCGAAACCGCGGAGGTCGTGCGTTCGGCGGGAGGGCGGGTGGCGGGATACGCGTCGATCCTGAATCGCAGCGGTCGCGAGAATCCGTTCGACGCACCGTACGTCAGCCTCGCGTCGATGGCGCTCGAAACGTACAGCGAGACGATTTGCCCGCACTGCGCGAGCGGCGCTCCGCTCGATGCGCCCGGGAGCCGCCACTCGAAATGAGCGTGGAGCTCGTCGCGACGCGCGACGACGTCGCCGAGCTGCGCATCGACGGGCGCACCGTCTTCGTTCCTTTCATCGTCCAGGGCACGCGCGTCAGCTTCAGGTTCGACGGGGAGACGTATTCGGTCGAGACCGCGTCGCGAGGCCGGGCGCGCGCACGCGAACATTCGATGAGCGCGCCGATGCCCGGCGTCGTGCTCAAGATCCTCGCGAAGACCGGCGATGCCGTCACGAAAGGCGAGCCGCTGCTGATTCTCGAAGCGATGAAGATGGAGCACGTCATCTCCGCGCCGCGCGACGGCACCGTTGCCGCGGTCAACTGCCGCGAAGGGGAATTGGTGCAGCCCGGCGCCGACTTGATTGAATTGAAATGAGTCCGTTCCGGGGGCAGCGAGGAACAAGGTTCTTCGCCGCGCAACGACTGGTGGTTCGCTGTCTCGGAGTTTTTGACATGCGACGAATCGACAGATCCGCAGCAACCATGCTTCTTCGCGGCGCGTCAGCTGACTCCTCGCTACGCTCGGAGTTTTTCAAATGAGAATCCCCATCGATGCGGTGAAGGTCGTCGAGGTCGGGCCGCGCGACGGCCTGCAGAACGAAAAGGTCACGATCCCGACGGAAGCAAAGGTCGAGTACATCACCGCGCTCGCCGACGCCGGGCTCAAAGTCATCGAGGCCGGCGCGTTCGTCAGCCCGAAGTGGGTGCCGCAGATGGCCGACACCGCGGAGGTGTATCGCGAGATCCCGAAAGATCCTGGCGTCGACTATCCGGTGCTCGTGCCGAACGCGAAGGGCCTCGAGCGCGCGATCGACGCGGGCGTGAAGTCGATCGCGATCTTCACCGCCGCTTCCGACGCGTTCAACAAGCGCAACATCAACATGTCGATCGACGATTCGTTCGCGAACTACGCGCCGGTCGTCGCGCGTGCGCTCGAGGAAGGCATGCGCGTGCGCGGCTACGTTTCGACGGCGTTCGGCTGTCCGTACGAGGGCGACGTTCCGCCGGAGAAAGTCCTCGAAGTCGTCGCCCGTCTCCTCGACCTCGGCTGCTACGAAGTGTCGGTCGGCGACACGATCGGCGTCGGCACTCCGATGCAGGTGCAGGGCGTCATCGGCATCCTGCTGCAAGTGGTTCCCGCCCGGAAGCTGGCGATGCATTTCCACGACACGCGCGGCACCGCGCTGGCGAACACGCTCGCCGCGCTCGAGATGGGCATCGCAACGTTCGATGCGTCGAGCGGCGGGTTAGGCGGCTGCCCGTACGCGCCGGGAGCCTCGGGCAATCTCGCCACAGAAGATTTGATCTACATGCTCGAGCGGATGGGAATCGAGACCGGCGTGCAGCTCGACCGGCTCGTCGCCGCGTCTTCGATTGTCGCGCCGTATCTCGATCATCCGCTGCCCGGCCGCTATCTGCAGGCCTGCACGCGCGGCGGACTGCCGTTTGCCACGAGGACGAGCGTCCAATGATCATGGCGAGCGGCGAGCAGCGAGCGGCAGTGACGAGTCCCGCTCGCCGCGCGCCGTTTGCCGCTCGCCGGCCGGGGGCGGGACGAGCGTTCAATAATCTGATACGATAATTTGTATTGATTATGGCGAGCGGCGAACGGCGAGCAGCGGGCGGCAGTCAGGAGTCCGCTGCTAGCTCCCCGTTTGCCGCTCGCCGCGAGCCGTTCGCCGCCCGCCGGGAGGGCGGGTGGTACGTGGTCCCCTGGCAAGTCATCTTCCGCGACATCGACACATTCGGCCACGTCAACAACGCGGTCTATCTCACCTACTTCGAGATCGCGCGCACGGCCTTGTGGCTCGATCTCACCGGCGGCGCGAGCTCGCGGGATGTCGGCTTCATCGTCGTGCGGGCCGAGGTCGACTTCCGGTTGCAGATCGGGCTCGAGCCGATCGAGATCCGTGTGCGGATCGGTGACATGCGCACGACGTCGTTCGACACGCTTTATGAAATCCGCACGTCCGATGGCCGGCAGATTGCTGCAACGGGGAAAGTCGTGGTCGTGCTCTTCGATTGGAAGACGAACGCGAAGACGCCGATCACAGACGAATTGCGCGACAGAGTGCGATCGTTTCAGAGGGCAGCGGAGTGACGATGCAAGAGGCACGTGTTCTGACGCATCCCGCATTTGCGCGGCTCCGGTTTCGCGAGATCGCGACGCGGCCGGTCGTCGATCTCGTCGAGGCTTCGCTCGTCATCGCGCTCGAGGACGAGCCGGGCCTCAACATCGACCGCTATCTGCAGCAGGTCGGCGAATGGAGTGAATCAATTCGCGAGCGGCTCGAGGGATCGCACGACATCGAGCGCATCGTCGAATCGATCAATCGCCTGCTGTTCGAGGAAGAGGGTTTTCACGGCGAGGACGAGGATTACTACGATCCCCGCAGCGCGCTTCTCAACGCGACTCTCGACCGCCACGCCGGCCTGCCGATCGCGCTGTCGATTCTGTACATCGAGATCTCGCGGCGGGTGGGAATGGAGGCGACCGGCGTTTCTCTGCCCGGCCGCTTCCTCGTGAAGTTCAGCGGCGCGTTCGGGCAGATCGTCGTCGACCCCTTCGACGGCGGGCGCGTGCTCTCGACAATCGAGCTGCAGAAGCTCCTCGACGCGGTTTACGGCGGCGGCGTGCGCCTCCGCGAACATCACCTCCGCTCGTTCACGTGGAAGGAGATCCTCGCGCGCGAGCTTGCGCAGCTCAAGGCGGCTTATCTCGCGCGGCACGATCTGCCGCGCGCCGCGGCATCGATCGACCGGCTGCTCATCCTCGACGAAAACGATCCCTACGAGCTGCACGATCGCGGATCGGTCGCCGTCCAGCTGCACGAGTACCGCGCCGCGATCGAATGCTTCGAGCGCTATCTCGCCCTCATGCCGCACGGCCCCGACTCGGCCCGCGTACGCGAGCAAATCGCATGGCTGCGCGCGTGGCTCGAGCAAAACTGAGCTTCTGATAGACTGAAAACCCCGTGATCACCGGGTTCAACACCGACATCAAACACAACGACAAGGTCTATCACATCCAGACCGAAGACAAGGGTCTGCAGAACCCCTACATCGAAAGCCTTGTCTATGTCGGCGGTGAGATTCTGGCGTCGAAAAAAACCTCCTACGCCGAGCAGGCGAAGAGCGGCGTCGACGAGAAATGGATCGGCAGTCTGATGGAGCAGCAGCATCGGACGATGATCGCGGCCATCAAACGCGGCCGCTTCGATCAGCCGGCGGACGCGACGAAGCTCACCGCGCGGACGCCGCCGATCACCGCAAAGACGATCGAAGCGCTCAACGCCGCCGCCGGCAACGTCGACGACGACAAAACCCTCGATCAGGTCATCATCGACTACCTCGCCTCGGAAGCCGAGAGCGAACACCTCGAGCTCTCGCTGCTCAGCAACGCCGATTTCGTCGCCGGCGCGCCGGTGGAAGTGCGCGTGGCGACGAAGAAGAGCCTCTCGCAAAGTCCGATTGCGGCGGTGCCGATCGAAGTCAGAGTGATTTCGACCGTGGAGGCGCCGCGCGTCATTTACAAGGGAAAGACGGCCGCCGACGGCACGGCGATGATCCGCTGCATGATCCCGTCGTTCAAAGAGGGCACCGCAGCGGTCATCATCTCCGCCCAAAGCTCCCTCGGAAACGACGAGATCAAGCAACTGGTGAAGCGGAAGAAATAGTTGTCGGTTGTCAGTTGTCCCCGCGCTCCCGCGCTAAAAACGCAATCCCGACGTCGGAAGCCTCCAGGTTCGAGCTGGCAAGCGGATTCCCTTTGAGCGCTGCCCTGACAACTGACAACTGACAACGGCGGCGCTTTGGCGCCGCCTCTGCATATGCGCCGCAACCGCTTCGTGCAATCGCTGCTGCTCGTCGTCGGGATCGCGGCGATCGTCTATCTGCTGATCAGCCTCTATCTGCCGTCGTCGCGCTGGCTGATCTTCGGCATCGACAAGCACACCGGCCGCATTCGCATGGTGCAGCAGCGGGTCACGTTCCTGCCGCCGTTCCAGTTCTACCGCGAGCGGTTCGAGAAGCGGAACGGCTTCGCGCAGCTCGATGACATCGTCCGCGTCAGCTCGCAGGAAGGCGTGCCGGTCACGCTCATGTACCGGCTGCGGTTCGGCATTTCCGGCGATCGCATCCCGGACGCGCAGCGCCTCGTCGCCAGCGGCTGGAAAGCGTGGATCCGCGCCCGCGTCGGCGAGGCGGTGGCCGCGGTCGCGTCGCAGATTCCGATCGAAGATCTGCTTTCGCCGACGTCGCAATTCAACAGCCGGCGCGATCCGCTCCGGCAGACGGTGGCGCGCCACCTCGCCGCGAGCGGGCTGAATGTGACCGCGTTCGAGATCGCGCGGTTCGAGGCCGACCGCGACGCTCTGCTGCGCATCAAGCGCGCGGAGCTGCGGCGCGACGCCCGCAGCGCGCCGACGCGCGTGGCCATCTTCGCGCTCGACGGCGCCGACTGGGACCTCTTGAGCGAGCTCGCCGACGACAATCGCATCCCGAACCTCAAAGCGCTTTCGCGCGGCGGCGCGACCGGCTCGGTGCAGACGATTCAGCCGACGGTTTCGTCGATGGTGTGGACCACGGTCGCCACCGGCCTTCCGCCCGACCGCCACGGAGTTCTCGCGTTCACCACACCGCAGGGATCGCCCGTCGAATCGAGCGCGCGGCACGCGCCGGCTCTGTGGGACATCGCCGACGGATTCGGACGCGACGGCGAAGTGACGGCCTGGTGGACCGCCTGGCCGCCCACCGCACGCGATTTCATCGTCTTCGACGAGCCGGTCGATCTCGTCGCCAACGCGATCTACCCTCCGGAGCTCTCCTCGCGCGCGAGCTCACTGCTCGTGCCGGTCGATACAGTTGGATATCAACAGATCCGGCGCTTCCTCAACATCACTTCCGCCGAATTCGACGCCGCGGTGTCGAAAGGCGACGGCGCCGATCCGATCAACGTCTTCCGCCGCGTGCTGGCGAAAACGTGGAGCGATCACCGCGTCGCCATCAATCTCTACAACGATCAGCGCCAGCACGGACGCGATCCGCTGCTGATCATGATGTCGTATCCCGGAACCGACGCGGTCAACCATCTCTTCTCCCCGTTCCATCCGCCGTATCGCGAAGGGGTGAGCCAGGACGATTATCGAAAATTCTGGCCGGCGGTGGCGAACTACTATTCGGAAGTCGATCGCCTCATCGGCGAGTGGATGAATGTCCTCCCGCCCGACACCACGGTCATCATCACTTCGGCGTACGGATTCCGCTGGGGAAAGAACCGTCCGACCCAGCCACCCTCCGGCGGATCGGAGCTGCAGGAGCATCGCAATCCCGGCGTGTTCATCGCGTATGGGCCGCACATCGCGCCGAGTCGCGGCAGCCACACGCTGTCCGTCTACGACATCGCTCCGACCGTGCTGACGTTGTTAGGCCTGCCGCAATCGACCGACATGCCCGGCAAGGTCGCCACGTGGGCGCTGAAAGATCTCGCTCCGATCACGTCGGTCCGCGTCGTCAGCTACGCGGAGTTCATCACCCAGCATCCCGTGGCCACGCCCGTGCATTTCGATCCTGTGCGCTACCGGGCCGATCTGCAGGACATCGGGCATCTCTACGACGCCTCGCGCGCGTCGACGCCGGTCCTCGCCGACGCGGACCAGGCCACCGTGAAACCCGCTGCGCCGATCTCGCCGCAGGCCTACGGCACTTACGCGTACTACAACGATCAGGGCGTTCAGCTTCGCGGGCAGGGCAAGCTGAAGGATGCGGCCGACGCGTTCCAGCAGGCCATCGAAATCAATCCGAACCGACCGGTGCCGTACCTGAATCTCGCGATGGTGCTCTTCGACCGGCAGCAGTACGCCGACGCGGATCAGGCGTTTCTGAGCGCCGTCGCCAAAGGTCTGCCCAATGCCGAGGAGTATTTCATCGACTTCGCGGCGCTGTATCGGGAGAAGAACGCGCCATCGCGATCGATCGCGGTGCTGGAAAAGGCGAAGGAGATGTTCCCGCAGTCGTATGTGATTGCCGCGAATCTCGGCGCCACACTCGTCAGCGCGGAGCGTTACACGGAAGGCGTGCCGGAACTGGAGCGCGCGCTCAGCCTTCAGCCGTCTTCGACCGAGGTGCTGAACAACCTCGGCCTGTACTACTCGAAGCAGCACGATTACGCGCGGGCGCTGGATTACTGGAACCGTTCGCTGTCGATTCAGCCTCAGCAGCCGGTGATTCGTCAGGCGGCCGACGCGGCGCGCTCGCGGCTGTAGCCCAGTTGACCGGAACATCCCGACCGGATAGACTGTTCGGTCTACTGAGACTGAGTCTCAATATAAAAAGATGCCGGCCGTTCAACGAGAGATCACCCGCTTTCAGCAGTTCCTGGCCGCACAGGGACTGAAGCTCACCAGCGAGCGCATCGCGCTCATCCGCGAGATCTTCTCCACCCACTACCACTTCGAGGCCGACGAGCTCCTCTTCAAGATGAAAGAGAAGAACGTCAAGATCTCGCGCGCCACGATCTATCGAACGCTCGAGCTCCTCGTCCGCTCCGGCCTCGTCCGGCGCGTCCACCTCGGCGAGGACCATTATCACTACGAGTACGTCAGCGGAAATTCGCACCACGATCACCTGATCTGCACGACGTGCGGCACGGTGATCGAGTTCCACGATCCCGATCTCGAGCAGCGCCAGCAGGAGATCTGCGAGCGAAAGAAATTCACTCCCACGTTTCACAACCTGCAGATCCTCGGCGTCTGCGACTCCTGCCGCCGCAAGGGCGAGCAGCCGGAGGCACCCGATCGCGTGAAGATGATCGGAGAGGGCGCGCTGCACCTTCGAAAGTGACGAAATGAAATGAACGCCATTCCGAGAAGCGATTCGACGAAAGATCTCGGGATGACAACAGAGGCCACCCATGATTCCCGCACTCATCATTGTTTTTCGTGAAGGTTTTGAGGCGTTTCTTTCCGTTGCAATCATCCTTGCCTATTTGCGGAAAACGGACCGGCACTGGCTGATTCCCAGCGTCTACTGGGGCATCGTTGCGTCGATCATCGCTAGCTTCGCGCTCGGCTGGGAGCTGATGCGCGTGAACCAGTCGCTGTGGGAGGGCGTGCTGGGCATCGTCGCGGCAGTGCTCGTCGCCACGTTCGTCATTCACGTCTGGCGCACCGCTCCGCGCCTGAAGCGCGACATGGAGAAACAGCTGGAAGTCGCGTCGGGTCACACGTCGCGCGGCCTGGCGATCGCCGCCGTCTTCGGCTTCACCGTGCTCATGGTCACGCGCGAAGGCATGGAAACGGCGCTGATGCTCATCCAGGTCCGCACCGGCCGCTTCATCCTCGGCTCGTTTCTGGGGATCGGCGCCGCGGCGCTGATGTCGTGGGCGTGGGCGCATTACGGCCACCGCATCAACATCAAGCGCTTCTTCCAGGTCACCGGGATGTTCCTGCTGCTGTTCGCGCTGCAGATCGTCTTCTATTCGATTCACGAGTTTTCGGAAGCCGGCGTGCTGCCCGACAGCGAAGCGATCCACACGGCGACCGAGCCCTTCTCGCCCGTCGGCGTTTACGGCAAATGGTTCTCGGTGCTGATGGTCGGCATCTGCGCGATCTGGCTGATCACGATGTCGATGAAAGATCGGCTGGAACGCTCTCGCGAACTCGCGCGATGAGCCGGTCGAGGCGCCGCAGCGTGCGATCGCGGCCCAACACGACCGCGACGTCGAACACCGGCGGTGACGCGCCCCGCCCGGTCAGCGCGAGCCGCAGCGGATGGATCAGCTTTCCGGCGCCGATTCCGCGCCGCTCGGCGACGGCGCGCACGGCCTGCTCCGTCGCGACGATGTCGAACGGTTCGGTTGACGCCAGCGCCTCGCGCATTTCGCGAAGGCCATCCCCGAGGCCGTCGCCTTTGAGGTGCTTCTTCGCGGCGTCGGCTTCGTATTCGATCGCACCGTCGCTCGCGAAGTAGAACGCCATCTGCTCCGCCATTTCGCGCAGCGTGCGCGCGCGCTTGCGGTAGAGATCGATGAGCGCCGCCGGAACATTGGCATCCGGCAGGAACGCTCGAAGGTGCGGCAGGATCTCTTCCGGCGTCATCCGCATCAGGTACTGCCCGTTGATCCACAGCAGCTTCTCGACGTCGAACATCGCCGGCGCTTTGTGGACCTCCGCCAGATCGAACATCGATGCCGCTTCCTGTTTCGCGAAAATCTCGCGATCGCCGCCCGGCGACCAGCCGAGGAGCGTGAGGAAGTTGAAGAGCGCCTCGGGGAGGATCCCCATCTCGCGGTATTCCTCGGCCGACGTCGCGCCGCTGCGCTTGCTGAGGCGCTTGCGATCGGGACCGAGGATCAGGGGGAGGTGGGCGAAGACGGGAGGCTCGGACCCGAAGGCGCGAAACAGCAGCACGTGCTTGGGCGTGTTGGAAAGGTGGTCGTCGCCGCGCGCAACGTGCGTGATCTCCATGTCGATATCGTCCACGACGACCGACAGGTGGTACGTCGGATAGCCGTCGGAGCGAAGCAGCACGAAATCGTCGAGCAGCTCCGCTTCGAAGTGGACGTCGCCGCGAATGAGATCGTGAAAATCGATCGCGCCCGAGCCCACCTTGAAGCGAATGATGTGCGGTGTGTCGCTCGGCGCGATGGTCAGCGTCCGGCACCGGCCGGAGTAGCGATACGCGATGCCCGCTTTCTCCGCGGCGAGCCGCTCTGCATCGAGCTCCTCGACCGTGCAGTAGCAGCGATAGGCGCTCCCGCGCCGCACGAGCTCCTCGGCGCGCTCGCGATAGCGGGCGAGGCGGTCGCTCTGGTAGACCGGCCCCTCATCCCAGTCGATGCCCAGCCAGTGCAGTGAGCTGACGATCTGCTCCGCGTGGTGCTGCCGGGAGCGCTCGACGTCCGTATCTTCAATGCGCAGCAGCATTTTGCCGCCATAGTGTCGGGCGTGCAGGAGATTGAAAATCGCCGTCCGAGCGCCGCCGACGTGGAGGTAGCCGGTCGGAGAAGGAGCAAACCGGAGCTTCATGGCGTTGACACATTACAATCGAAGCGCAGCATGCGAAAGTCTCGTGGCTTCTCCCTCATCGAGGTGATGGTCGCCATCGTCATCCTCGGCATCGTGATCACGACGACGATCAGCATGTTCGCGGAGCGGCAGAAACGGCTCAAGCAGGCGAACGAGACAATCCTCGCGTACCAGGCCCTGGCGAACGAGGCGGAGATCTGGCGGCGGATCGATTTCGCGTCGCTCGACGGGCAGCCGCCGGTCTTTCAATCCGATCTGACCATTCTCGCGCCGCTCGCGCCGTACACGACCGCCGTTCGCATCGATACGACGCGTCCGGACACGAAAAACATCACCCTCACCGTGCGATGGAGCAGCGCGCAGCGGACGGCGAAGCTCGGTATCGTGCGCGTCGACACCGGAGGGTCGTCGCTGTGGTGAACGATCGCCGCGGTTACACGCTCCTCGAAGTCGTCGTGTCGCTAGCGGTGTTCGGCATCTTCCTGCTGATCATCGCCGTCGTCACCGCCGACATGCGCGCAAACGAGAAGCGATATCCGATCAACTACATGGCCCATCCGGAAGTCAGCGCGGTGATGGCGAGGATGCGCAAGGACATCTTCGACACGAAGTACTACCCGGCGGAGTTCCAGGGATACCAGCAGACGCCGAAGACGCTCATCCTCTACACGCTGAAGCAGACGGGCTTCGGCAACACGGTCGTCTGGGATTTCCGCACGAGCGGCGAGGTGCACCGCAAGGAATTCAACGCGACCGAGCTGACGGCCGACTGGGCCGCGCACGGGCTTCCCGACTTCACCATCGGCTCCTACACACTCACGACCGGCCAGGACGCGGTGCGCATCTCCGCGACGGACGATCAGAAACGGCTTGCCATCGATGAAATCTTCGTTCCGCGCCCGCACAATTGAGCGAGCGGCGAACTCGCCCCGCACGCTTTTCGCCGCTCGCCGCTCGCCCGGCCAGCGGGGTTACGTCCTCATCTCGGCGATCGCGCTGGCCGTTCTCTACTTCGGCTTGATGCAGCTGATGCTGATCGACTCGTCCCGCGCGCTGCGGGAGGCGCAGCAGTTTCGCGCGCGCATCGTCGCGTCTGCGCTCGCCGAAAACGGGGCCGAGCTCGCCGCCGCGGACATGGTGAAGTCGCCGCGCGGAAGTGCGTCGTACGAAGACGATCAGGGGAAGATGACGGGCGCGATCACCGTCAGCGGAAACGATTTCGAGATCAACGCCAAGGGCGATGCGGCCGGCGTAATTCCGGCGAGCGCGACGGTACGCGTACAGGGACGGATCATCGGCACGCACATCGCGGTCGATTACACCTTCCACTCGCAGTAAAATCCCCCCATGGGCGGCAACGCGCGCGAGCACGTCAAAGACAAGGGCTTCTGGGACGGCGGCACGGGCCGTCACGGCAAGAACGATCAGTCGGGCGGACGCGCCAGCGGAGCGCCGGGGAGCGGCCTTCCGAGCAGGGTCGGCGTGAACGTCGATCTCGAGTTCCCGGACACCGAAGAGCGTCAGGAGCCGAAACGCTGACTGAAACCGAACCGCAAACCGGAGACAGCACCGGCAGCCGCCGCATCGGATTCGGCGGATGGTGGTGGGTGGCGACCGCGGCGATCGTCTTTCTCGCGCTGTGGGGCTGGCGCGAGCTCGGGATGCGCGCGTCGGGCGAGCGCGTCGCGTCGCGCGACGCCGAGATCCGGCAACTGCGCCAGGAAAACGAAATGCTCCGCGGACAGCTGGCGCGCCTCAATCACGAGCTGACCACCGGCAGCTTCTTTGCGGTCAGCACTCCGCCCAACGTCGCAGCGCGCGTTCTCGTCGATCCGCAGCAGCGCGCGTTCATCGTAGTCCTTGCGCCGCAGGGCTCGTACGACCTCGCGCTGAACGGGCAGAAGATCGCCGCGATCGACGTGCCGCGCTCGGGCCAGCGCACGATGCTGCTCGAGCATCTCCCGCCGCAGGCTGACATCGAAGAGTTCTCGCTCCAGGCGAGATGATCGTACAGCCGCGTCCTACAAACCGATGATGTTGTAGCCGCAGTCGACGTACATCACTTCGCCGGTGATCGCCGACGACATCGACGAGCAGAGAAAAAGCGCGGCGTCGCCGATTTCCTCGAGCTTCACATTGCGGCGCAGGGGCGCTTTTTCCGCGGCGTACTTCAGCATGTCGGTGAAGCCGCGCACGCCGCGGGCGGCGAGCGTGTTGACAGGTCCCGCGGAGATCGCGTTCACGCGAATATTTTGGGGCCCCAGGTCGGCGGCGAGGTAGCGAACGGTCGCCTCGAGCGACGCCTTCGCCACGCCCATCACGTTGTAGCCGAGGACCGCTTTGACGGCGCCGTAGTAGGTCATGGCGAGAACCGATCCGCCTCCGGCCTTCTCCATCAGCGGCGCCGCGGCGCGTGTCAGGCCGACGAGCGAATACGCCGAGATGTCGTGTGCGGTGCGGAAGCCGTTCCGCGTCGTCTTCACGAATTCGTTTTCCATGTCCTCGCGCGGCGCGAACGCGACCGAGTGCACGAGCACGTCGAGCTTGCCGAACGCTTCGCCGACGCTCTTGAAGACCTTGTCGATCTCTTCGTCGGACGTGACGTCGCACGGCAGGAGCAGCGATCCGGAGACCGTCGATGTCAGCTCCTCGACGCTCTCCTTCAGTCGTTCGCCCTGATACGTGAACGCGAGGCGCATCCCGTTTGTCGCGAATGTCTGCGCGATCGCCCAGGCGATCGATCGCTTGTTGGCGACGCCGAAAATGATTCCGGTTTTCCCTTCAAGAAGCACGTTCGAGCTCCTGCAGCGGCCACTGCGCGAGCTCGGCGCCGGCCTCGTAAGTTGATTGACAAAACTCCGTCAGCATCTGCTCCGGATCGCGCGACGCGCGCACGGCTTCGTACGGCAGGATGAATTCGTGCAGCTCGTCGCTCCACGATGCGGCAGACGGCTCCACTTTTGCGCGCGAGAATCCGGCCGGCTCGGGATAAGCGTACGCATAATACGACGCGTCGAGTCCCTGCCCGCCCGGCCACCAGCCGACGCTCGAGCATTCGTGCGAATACGCTTCCTGAATCATCGAATCGGGCGCACCCGGAACGGGCGGATGCTTCGGGGCGCGGCGGCCGGAGAATCGCGACACCGCCAGATCGAAGCTGCCCCAGAAAAAATGCACCGGACTCACCTTGCCCGTGAACCGCGCGCGGAACGCTTTCATCACCTCGGACGAGCAAACGAGCGCGCGCCAGAAGCGCTGAGCGGCATCGGCGTCGTACGAGTGATGCTCGCGATCGTCTTCGAATCGGACGGGATCGGCGACTTCGGACGGCCGTGTGTTGATCGACACATCGATGCCCAGCTCGCCCAGGGCGCTGATGGCGCGGCCGTAAAACTCGGCGACGCTCATCGGCCGCAGCGCGAAGTCGCGGCGATCGCCGTCGCTCGTGACGATCTTCAGCCGGTGTGCAAGAAAATCGAAGTCGATCTCGAAGGTGCCGTTGCGGTCGGGAATCGGCGACGTGCCGAGACCGCGCGAAGTCACGTAGAGGGGGACGTTCCACCAGTGATTCACGCGCGGCGTCTTCGCCATGCGGATCTTGCCGGCGACCTGCGTCCACATGTGAAGCGTCGCGCACGTGTCGCTCCAATCGGCGTACGGAAGTGCCGGCCATTGCATGGAGCGCCGATCATAGCCGATGAATTTGGTTGACGGTTGCCGGTTCCCGGTTGACGGTTGCCGGTTGACAGCATCCGCGTTCACCCGAGCACGGATTGAAGGGAAAAACACACTCACGTCCTTCGGCGCGCCGCCAAGTCAGCAGCCGATCCGCCGGAACGTGCAACCTCCCAGCAACTGCAACCAGCAACCCGGAAAGCGGCCAAACTGGAAAGAGCCAACAGTCAACCGATAACCGGCAACCGGCAACCGGCACTTGATAGCATCCGCGCCATGAAACGAGCCCTTTGCGTCGTTGTCGCTTTCATCGCCGCCACGACCGTTTTCGCGCAGCAGAAGCGCGCGTTCACAATCGAAGATCTCTACCGAGTCAAAGGCATCAGCGATCTGGCGCTTTCGCCCGATCAGCGATCGCTCGCGTTCACCGTGAGCACGACGGATCTGCCGCGCGCGAAACGATCGACGCAGATCTGGATCATGAATGCAGACGGCTCGAATGCGCACGCGCTGACGCAGGGCAACGCCGACTCGAGCCCTCGGTTCTCGCCCGACGGAAAGGAGATCGCCTTCATTCGCGAGAACGACGGCGACACGAATCTCTTTCTCCTGCCGCTCGGCGGCGGCGAAGCGCGCCAGTTGACGCACATCTCGACCGGCGTCTCCGATCCGCTCTGGTCGCCGGACGGCAAATGGATCGCCTTCTCGACCGACGTCTATCCCGAGTGCAACGGCGATGACGCGTGCAACAAACGCATCGCCGACCGGTGGAGCAAAGGCAAGCTGCATGCGCACATGGCCGACGCGCTGCTCTATCGCCACTGGACCGAGTGGCGCGACAGCAAAGCGACGCACGTCTGGCTCGCGGACGTCGAGAGCGGCGAGACGCACGACCTCACGCCGGGAACCGACGACTATCCACCGTTCGAGCTTGGAGGACCGCTGCAGTACGCGTTCTCGCCCGACTCGACCGAGCTCGCCGTCGCGTCGAACCACGATCCCGATCCGCAGTCGTCGACGAACAACGATCTTTTCCTGATTTCGCTGACGACGCCGAAAGCGTCGCCGCGC
>DATIZY010000134.1:0-4067 GCA_035516895.1 Thermoanaerobaculia bacterium
CGAGCATCCGCGCGAAGTGCTCGAGGTTTTCGCGCCCGGTCATGAATCGATAGAGATCAGGATTCTCGACGATGCAGCCGACGTTGCGCATCGCGTGCTCGAACTGCCGCCGCACATCGAACCCGCAGATCGTCACCCGCCCCTCGGTCGGTTTGATGAGGCCAACGAGCATGCGGATCGTTGTCGTCTTTCCCGCCCCGTTCGGGCCGAGGAAGCCGAAGACCTCGCCGGCGTCGAGTGCGAACGACACGCGGTCGACGATCGTGCGCCTGCCGATGACTTTCGTCAGATTGTCGGCAACGAGCACACGTGCTGAGCCGCGCAGCGGCGAAGGACCTCCCGATTGATCGACTGCGCTCATGCCGATGGGGATCCTTCGCTTCGCTCAGGATCTGCGACACCCTCCGCAAACCGAATGCGGTTTCCGAACGGATCGATGACGTTCATGACTTTGAAGGGAAGGTCCGGCCGCTGATCTTCGACGCCGGGCCGGAGGTATTTGTAATTCTTCGCCGAGACTTCGCGGTGAAACTCTTCGACGCCGCGCATGCGAACGAAGATCACCGTGCCCGGCGTTCCGTCGCCGTGATGTTCGCTGAGGTGCAGGACGAGACCGGCGCGCGAGACCTGCATGTAAACCGGCATGTTGTCTTCGAAGCGATGCTCCCAGTCGAGATTGAGGCCGAGGAACCCGATGTAGAACTCCTTGGCTTTGTCGACATCGAACATGCGGAGGATCGGAATCGTGTGGTCGAAGGTGATCATTCTCCAGTCCCGGGCCCCCGAAGCGGCGGGCGATTGTCGTTGAAATTTTCCTGCGCGTAAGGGATCCTTCGCTTCAGTCAGGATCCGATGCGGCGCTTTGTCTACTGGTACGTTCCGCTCGCGGCCGCGTTGATCGCCGCGGCGGTGTTCGCTCGCGGATTCTACTCATTCGAGCGCGGCGATACCGGCGCGTCCGTGACGATCGCTCCGTCGCCCACGACTCGTGAGGCGCCGCCTTCCGGCACGATCGCACCGATCATCCTCGGCGACTCGCTCGCGCGCGGCACCGGCGACGAGACCGGCCTCGGCATCGGCGGCCGCTTCGTCGAAGATTTGCGGCAACGTCACATTCGCGCGAACGACATCGTCAACCTCGCGGTGAACGGCGCGCGCACCGGCGATCTCCTCCAGCAGCTGCAAAGTCACAACGTCCGCGCGCTTCTCGCCCAGGCGAACGTCATCATCGTGTCGATCGGCGGGAACGATCTGTGGGGCGACAACTGGCGCAACGCTGCGCCGCAGAATCCCGAGCTGGTGATGGACGAGGTTCTCGCACGGATCGGCGACATCGTATCGGCGATCCGCACTGCGAATCCCAACGCGAGGCTCTACGTCGTCGGCCTGTACAACCCATTCGCCGATTCGCGCATGGGCGTCATGCTGACGCGCTTCATCAACGAGTGGAATTCGAAGCTGATCGACCGCTTCGCGCGTGACCCGAACGTCGTCGTCGTACAAACATCCGACATTTTCAAGTGGCGTGACCGGCTGTCGCTCGATCGCTTTCATCCCGGCAACGAGGGCTACGCCTTGATCGCGCGGCGGATTGCCGACTCGTTTTGACGGCGCAGGGCAGGGCTGCGCCGTGCCGGCCCCCTGGCTCGGTCGAGAGCAGCTCGACCCTACTAAGCTAACCTGACGGAGGTTTCTGCGTATTAATCGTTGTCCAAAGGAGGAATCGGGATGAAGTTGCGCCGTCTGGCCGCTGTACTGCTGCTCGCATTTCCCGTTTTTGCCCAGGAAACCAAGCCCGCCGAGAAACCGCCGGAAAAGAAAGAAGAAAAGGTAGAAGCGCCCGCGAGTTTCGTGCGGAAGCACACGATTCGCATCGGCACCACCGATCTCGCCTACACGACAACGGCCGAGGAGATCTACTTAAAGGATGGGGACGGGAAGAACACCGCCGATTTCTTTACGGTGTACTACTCGAAAGACGGCGTCACGAATCCGGAGACGCGGCCGCTCACGTTCATCTTCAACGGCGGCCCCGGCTCGGCGTCGATGTTCCTGCACCTCGGACTCGTGGGCCCGAAGCTGATCGACATCCCGACTGACGCGAGCGATCCCGGCTCTCCGCCGTACAAGATGCGCGACAACCCGGCGACGATTCTTCGCGCGACCGATCTGGTCTTCGTCGATCCGGTCGGCACCGGCTACAGCCACGCGATGGGCGACAAGAAAGGCGAGGACTTCTGGGGTTACGCCGAAGACGCCGATTCGGTCGCGGAGTTCATCCGCACCTTCATCACGCATCACAACCGCTGGAACTCGCCGAAATACATCCTCGGCGAAAGCTACGGCGGGATTCGCACGTCGATGCTGATTCCGCGCCTGCAGGGCAATCTGAACGTCGGCATCAACGGCGCAATCCTCATTTCGCCGGCGCTCAACATGGCCACGCTGCCGTTCCTGCCGGAGGGCAACGACCAGAGCTACGCGACGAGTCTGCCGGCATTCGCCGCGACGGCGTGGTATCACCACCGCGTTCCCGATCAAGATTCGTACAAAGACTTCGATTCGTTCCGGCACGAGGTCGAGCAGTTCGCCGGCAACGAATATCTCGTCGCGCTTTTCCAGGGCGACAACCTCGATGCCGCGACGAAGGACCGCATCGCCGAGAAGATGCACCGCTACCTCGGTCTGTCGAAGCAATACGTGCTGCTGAGCAATCTGCGGGTCGGCGCGTTCCGATTCGCGAAGGAGCTGTTGCGCGATCAGGGCAAGACGCTCGGCATGCTCGATGGCCGCTACACGCAGCCGGAGCTCGACAACGTCTCGGCCGAGCCGAACAGCGATCCGTTCGAGTCAAAAACAGGACCAATTTATGCGACTGTTTTTCAGAGCTATCTGCGGAACGACCTCGGCGTCGACTGGGACAAGCGCTACATCCCCTCGAACGACGAAGCGAATCACAAGTGGAAGCGTCCGCCGAATCGCCGCGGCGCGTTCGCCGGTTTCGTCGATGTGACCGAGGATCTCGCGCAGGGGACGAAGGACAACGAGGCGCTGCGCGTGTTCGCCGCCGGCGGCTACAACGATCTCGTGACGTCGTACTACGCGCTCGGATACATGCTCGATCACAGCGGCATCGATCCGAAGCGGCTGACGATGAAGATTTATCCCGGCGGGCACATGGTGTATCTGCATCGGGAGTCGGGCGAAGCGTTGTCGAACGACATCGTGGCGTTCATCGAGGGAGGGAAATAGGGTCGCGCTGCGGCCGACCGAGGACCCTGGGTTCGGCACGGCGCAGCCGTGCCCTACACTGCGGTCGTCATACTCGTAGGCCGACCGAGGACCCTGGGTTCGGCACGGCGCAGCCGTGCCCTACACTATCGACATGCAACTGGCAAAAGACTCCTGCGCCTGCGGGCATCCTTTGGACAGCCATGACGGCGGCCGCGGCGGGCCATGCGGAACTTGCGCGTGCGCGGCGGGAAATCCGCCGAGCGCGTTCGAAGTCGGCGTGATTCACTCGCTGCACGATCTGACCGTCGCGATTCTTCGGCTCGCGCAGGCGAAGCAACAGGCGAAGTAGGCGAGCGGAATTGCGGCGAGCGGCGAGCAGGAGCTTCTGCCCGCTCGCCGCCTGCCGCTCCTGCTCGCTATTTCCCCGGCTTCTCGAACAGCTTGGCGTCGACCGCCGGGTTGATCTCGATCGTCGTCATCTTGCCGTTTCCGGATTGCGCGCCGCCGCTGATGGTGAACGCGGTGGGAAGATTGATCCCGCTCACGTTCTTCCACTCGGTGAACTCGGTCACCGATTCGCCCATCGGACCCTGCGACACGCGCTTGAGCAGCTTGCCGGTCGCCGGATCGACGTACCACTTGAACGACGAGCCATCGGCGTTGATCTGAAGGATCTGCGCGCCGCTGTCGCTCCCGACGACGTTGAACGTGTACGCGGGATTGTCGACGTTCTTCAGAACGCTCAGCAGGTCCTCATGGCTCTGGTTGCGCATCGATTGGGCGCGCGAGCTCGGAAGGTCCTGCGTTCCCATCGGCGTGATCGCGAACGTCGC
>DATIZY010000135.1:0-20324 GCA_035516895.1 Thermoanaerobaculia bacterium
CGGCATCCGCGAAGGCCAGATCGTCACGATCTTCAACGATCGCGGATCGTTCTCCGCCGGCGCGGTGATCACCGATCGCGTGCGCCCCGGCGTCGTCTCGGCGCCTTCCGTGTGGTGGGGCAAGCTGACCGGCGACGGCAAAAACGCGAACCACACGACCTCGCAGGCCGTCACCGACATCGGCGGCGGCGCGACGTTCTACGACAATCTCGTCGAGGTCCGCGCGTAGATGCCGCTGATCCGCATTCTCGAGGCGACGCTCGTCAACGCGGTCACCGTCTGCGAAGTCTTCGGCATACTCGGCAACGGGGGTGAGATGGCGCTCGTCGAACACTCCTGCGCGCCATTCGCTGCGCTCGAGCTCGTCGCCGGTCCGGCCTCGCAGCGGGTGCCTGCCGATCTGGAGGTCGCATGAACGAAACGACTGAATTTCTCCGCCACACCCTCGCGACGATCGCCTATCGCGGCGGCAAAGTCCTTCGCGGTGCGCCGCCGGAGTTCGCCGCCTATCGATCGAGCGACGGCGCGCGAACGCCGCTGCAGATCCTGGCGCACATCAACGATCTGTTCGACTGGGGCGATCACCTCGCGCGCGGCGAGAAGGTGTGGAACGATTCGACTCCGCAGTCGTGGGAGGCGGAGGTGCGGAGGTTCTTCGACGCGCTGGGGCGGTTCGACGCGCAGATCGCCGCGGAGCCGATTCAATGCGAGCCCGAGCGTCTCTTTCAGGGACCCATCGCCGACGCGCTCACGCACATCGGCCAGATCGCGATGCTCCGCCGCATGGCCGGCGCGCCGTTGCGCGGCGAGAACTACTTCGTCGCCGATATCGCGGCAGGGCGCGTGGGAGCGGAGCAGACACCGCCCAGGCGGGAATTCTAGCAAGCCGAAACGCTCGACGTTCGAACGAAGAACGGCGAAGCGCACCCGCACACCCGTTGCTGATTCTGCGTTCGAACTTCGAACTTCACTCGGCGTGACTGCTAGAATTCGATTGGCTTGACTCCCTTCACAGTCCCTTTGATCGCCATCGTGCTGTTCTGGGTCGCGCTCATTTACATGAATGAGCGCTACGCCCTCTTCTCGGTCGATCACTTCTCGTCGACCGCGATCAAGTGGGTCGCGTACGTCTGGCTCGGCGTGTTCTTGTTTCTGCTCACATTTCTGATCGTCGGATCGTCGATGCATCCGCCGACGGCGAAAGATCTCTCGCGCGTGCCGTTTTACTCGCTGTTCACGCTGCACGCGATTCTCTTCACGTTTCTCGTCGGCTGGTGGCTGCTCACGCGCCGGCCGCCGCTCGGCGCGTTTCTCAACGTGCCGAGGGAAGGGGCGGGTGAAGCGGTGATGACGGGCTTCGCCGTCGGCGTCGGCGGCTGGATCCTGACGATCCTCCTCGCGCTGGCGATCGCGCTCATCCTCACCGCCACCGGCGTGATCCCGAAAAATCCGCAGCCCTCGCCGATGATCGGCTGGATGGCGGCGCTTCCGCTCTGGAAAAAAGGAACGATCGTTCTGTCCGCCATGATCATCGAGGAAGCGTTCTTCCGCGGCTGGCTGCAGAAGCGCGTCGGCCTGATCATCTCCACCACGCTTTTCGCTCTCGCCCACTCCGGGCTCGGTCAGCCGCTGCTGCTGATCGGCGTGGCGATCATCTCGCTCATCATCGGCTTCACGTTCTATCGAACGAAGAATCTGATTCCCGGCGTGATCGCGCACGGGATCTTCGATGCCGTGCAGCTGTTCGTGATCATTCCGGTCGTGTTCAAGATGACCGGCATCGGCGGATGACCATCCAGCCACCCGTGCCGGATCCCGCGTCCCGCGACCCGGGTCGGGCCGCGGCTCCCCGCGATCCGGGACTCGGAAGCCGGGACGACTGGATCGGCGCATGCCTTCTCATCGCGCTGCCCACTCTTTTTTTCGCCGACGTCCTTTTCCTCGGCAACAATTTTTTCTTCCGCGATCTCTTCGCGTATCACTTTCCGATGAAGCACGTGCTGCGCGAGACGATTGCGCGCGGCGAGTTTCCGTGGTGGAACCCGTACTTCGGCGGCGGCCAGCCGATGGCCGCGAATCCCGCGTACGAGCTGTGGTATCCGCCGCAATGGCTGATTTTCGTCGGGACGTTCGCGTTCGGATTCGCGCTCCATATCCTTTTTCACGTCTACCTCGCGCTCCTCGGCATGTACGCGTTTCTGCGATCGA
This sequence comes from Thermoanaerobaculia bacterium, assembly GCA_035516895.1. Taxonomy (GTDB): domain Bacteria; phylum Acidobacteriota; class Thermoanaerobaculia; order Gp7-AA8; family Gp7-AA8; genus Gp7-AA10. The sequence continues at coordinate 2,209 of DATIZY010000135.1, forward strand.
TTCCGCTGCGCGTCCAGGCGGCGACGTTCGGCGCCCTCTCGTTCGGCTTCAGCGGATTTCTGCTCGGCACGATCACGAATCTGCCGACGTTTTTCGTCTGGAGCTGGGCGGGCGTGATCGGGTGGGCGGTCTTGCGGCGGATTCGCGGAGGCTCGATCGCGCCGGCTGCGCTCGCGATGGCGATGCCGCTTCTCGTGCTCGATCCGGCCGCCGTGCCGCAGCTGTTCGCGCTCGTGATCGCCGGAACGCTCGTCGTCGATCGCCGTGCGTTGCCGCGGGTCATCGGCGCGATTCTGCTCAGCGTGGCAATTGCTGCGGTGGCGATCGTTCCGGCGATCGACCACGCGCACGATTCGGTGCGCGCGCGCGGCTTCGCATACGGCGATGTCATCGACTACAGCATGCCGCCGGTCCGCATCGTCGAGCTCATTCTGCCGCGGGCCTTCGGTCTCGATCTGCGCACGCGCTGGCTCACGCACGTCTTCGCGCCGCGCGGCACGCCGTATCTGCCGAGCATTTACTGCGGCGTGGCCGTGGCGATTCTGGCGATCGCAGGATTCCTGACCCGTCAGCGAGGCGCCGCCACCGTCGCCGCGATCTGCGCGATCTCGTATGTTCTGGCGATCGGCGGACATACGCCGCTCTTCTCGTGGCTGTACGCCGCAGGATTGCGGTCGCTGCGCTATCCGGAAAAATTCATCGCCGCCGGAGTCGTGACGCTGATCGTCTTCGCGAGCGTCTGCGTCGACCGAATCGATTCGGTACGCCGCGCCGCGATCGGCACATCGCTCGCCGTCGCCGCCGCTCTTCTCGTCGCGGGCATCCTCGTTCCGCTGCCGCCGTTTCGATGGTCGCTGCTGCTCGCGGCGTTCATCGCCGCTGCGTGGGCGCTGGCTTTCTGGGAACGATCGGCGCTGATCGGCCTTGCGCTCCTCGTCGTCGACGTCGCATGGTTTTCGAATCAGCTTCTTCCGCGCGAGCCGCGCAGCTTTTTCACGCCGCCGCCGATCGTGAAGGCGCTCGAGCCGGGCGCGACGCTGTTTCATCGCGGCATGTGGGCACAGCCCGGTATGGCGGCGATGTACGAGCGCCGCGCACCCGCGCTGTCGTTTCGCAATTCGCTCCGCCCGCTCACGCCGGCGCTCTGGAATCTGCGGCTCGCGATGGAGGGCGACATCGACGAAACGTATCTGCAGCCGACGCACGATCTGCTCGACGCGATGCAAACGCATTGGAACGACGCGTACCTCGTCGCTTCGAACGTCCGCTACGTCGTCGATTTCAAAGGCGGAGGGATCGATCATCCGATCCTCGTCACTCGAATTCCGAATCGAGGGCGCTACTGGTGCGACGGGCCGAAGCCCGTGTCGACATTGCGCGAGACGTCGAGCACCGCGGACCTCGACGTCGAAGGTCCATGCACTTTATTCATAACAATTACCATGCATAAATATTGGCACGCGTCGATCGATGGCCGCGCCGCGCCGCTGCAGCGCGCGAACATCGCGTACCAGTCGCTCGCGATTCCCGCCGGACGGCACCGCGTTGCGCTGCGCTATCGCAATCCGCTGATTGTGTGGAGCGGCGCGGTCTCGGCGATCGCGCTCATTGCTCTGATACCACGACGCCGTCGCCCTCGAAGCGCACCTTGAACGTGTCCTCGTTGCCGTTGCCGATCATCACGTTCTCGAGCGATTTGTCGTCGACGACCGCCGGCACGAGGTTCCCGGTCCACGCGACGATCGCCGACGACGAGATCGACAGCGGCAGCTCGCGCGTGACGCGCAGCGACAGCGGCTCGATCGCCGTGGAGATCGCCAGCGAGCCTTTGCCGAAGATCTTCACCGTGTCGATCTTCCGCTGATACGCGCTGTCGTAGATCGGCTCGACGCGGTACGTCAGCGTCTCTTCGAGCGCGAGCAGGCAGCTTCCTTCGACGTAGATGAACTCATCGAGCAGATCGAGCAGGAAGGTCTTGTGCCCTTTCTCGTAGACGAAAATCTTCCCCTGCCCGATCGCTTTGACCAGAGTCTGCGCCGTGGTGCCGAGGAGTCCCGACTCCGCGACGAATTTGAGGTTGCCGGAGTAACTCGACACCGTTCCCTTCTTGACGTGGACGCTTTGCGCGAGGTTGATCTCGAGGAACCCGTTCTCGTGCAGCGTGAACGTTTTCGATGCGCCCTCGACCTTGCGTCCGCTACCGAGGTCGATGCGTTTTTCTTCGAGCAGCTGCGGCTGATCGACCGCCTCCTGGAGTTTGCGCGCGGCAGCCTGTGATGCTCCCATGCCCGGCTGCGTCGTCAGCGGCTGCGGCGCCTCCGCGGTCTTCACTTCCGGGAGCGCGGGAATCTTCGCCGTGATGACCTTCGACGGATCGAACGCGGGCTGCGGCTTCGTTACCGGCCGCATCTCGCTTTCGACTTCGTGCATCAACTTGTCGGCGCCGGCAAAACGAAGATGATCGATCGCCAGACCGAGCTTCTTGCGCTGCCGGTACAGCAGCCCCAGATAGAGATGCGACTTCGCGTAGTTCGGCCGGAGCTCGACCGCGCGCAGCAGATAGTGCTCCGCTTCGTCGAGTTTTCCCTGCTTGAACAGAATGAGTCCGAGGTTCGAGTGGAGGATGAAGACGTTCGGGTTCTCTTTCGCCAGCCGGCGATAGATGACTTCCGCTTCGGGGAACGCGTTCGTCTTGAAATAGACGAGGCCGAGGAGGTTGAGGACGTCAGGATCGTCGGGGCGCAACTTCTGCGCGCTCTCGAGCTCGCGCCGCGCCTCGGCATAGCGTCCTTCCTGAAACGCTTCGCGGCCGCGGTTGTAGTGAAGGAGAAAAACACCCTGATCGAACGGTGCGGCAAGGTTTACTGCCGGTTCGCGGTCGGTCATTCACAGAGATTTTATACGTAGAGCCGGCTCTCAGTCGGCTCACGGCTCCGGCGGAGAGCCGGCGACACGTTCAGCGCGTTCCGAGATAGCGCATGCCGGGCAGTGCCGCGATTGGAGCCAGCAGGTCCGAGCCGAAGCCTCCGGCGAGCTTGCGGCCGCCCTTCTTGGCCGCAAACCACGTCGCCTGGCCGTACGGCGAGCCGTAGTAAACCGTGAGGGCGCGTTTGACGTACGTCTGCGTCTCGTCGTACGGCGGAATGCCGGCGTACTTCAGCACCGCGTTTTCGCCGGCGTTGTACGCGGCGAGCGCGCGCGGCAGATCGTGCGGAAACATCTGAATGAGGTCCGCGAGGTAGTGCACTCCGCCGCGAATGTTCTGCTCGGGATTGAAGATCTGTTTGACGCCGTAGCGCTCGGCCGTCTCGGGCATCAGCTGCATCAGTCCGCGCGCACCGCGGCGCGAGACCGACATCGGATCGAAATTCGACTCGACCACGATCACCGCGCGGACGAGGACCGGATCGACGCCGAACTCATCGCAATGGCGCTCGATGATCGCATCGTATTTCGAGCTGCGGTTCCGCTGCTTCGCGAGCCAGACGTAGTCGCTGACGTGAGCGCGGCTGCTCGCACCGAGGTTCGAGATCACCTTCCGTCCATCGGCGCCGATGGTGACGTGCACCTGCGCCGCCGCGGAAACGGCCACGAAGAAGGCGATGCCGAACAGCAGTCGACGCATTGGATTCGATCATGGTAGCAGAAGAAGGACTCAGGACTCAGGACCGAGGACTACACTTCGTCGGTGATGAGCTTCGCACCGTTGCAACGACAGGTCGATGACTGGATCCGCAATCACACGCACGGGTATTTTCAGCCGCTGCAAATGATTGCGAGGATGACGGAAGAGCTCGGCGAGCTGTCGCGCGCCGTCAGTCACCGCTTCGGAGAAAAGACGCCGAAGCCCGGCGAAGATGCGGGCGACATCGCCGGTGAGCTCTCGGATTTGATCTTCGTCGCGATCTGCCTCGCGAATTCGATGCAGATCGATCTCGATGCCGAGTGGCAGGGACTCGTCACGAAGTTGTATCAGCGCGACCTGAACCGGTGGAAGTCTTAGCCCCCGCTTTTGCTGTATCATCCGGCCACTCGACAAGGGAAAGTGCAGTATGGATGGCCTACTTCGCGCGCTCCTGAAGTGTGTCCGGCGGCGGCTCCGAGAGGACGAAGAAATCACAGTTGAAGCGGTCACGAAAGAGCTCGGATACACACGGCAGTACGTTTCCGGACGTTTTCATCGTGTCACCGGCCGTCTTCTCAGCCACTTCCTCAAGGAAAAGCGCCTCGGCAAAGCGGCGCGATTGCTGAAAGCGGGCAATTTGCGCGTATCGCAAATCGCACGGCGCTGCGGGTTTGATTCCGAGAATTACTTCCGGCAGCAGTTCCGAGAGCGCTTCGGCATGTCGCCACGGCAGTTCCGGACGACCGGCAGCCTGAAGCTTCTTCGTCGCGCGACGGCCTAACTCTGGTCGTATCCCGCTTCGATCCACAGATACCGCAGTGTGTTCGCGTCGAACGTCCGCGCGTTGCGGAGGAAGCGCAGCACGCGACGAACCGACGAATGCGGGACCGCATGTTTCGCGAGATACGCACGATGCTCGTCGGCGGAGTCGAACGTCCGCGCCCGCAGCGGATGCTTCAAACGAATCACCGTTCCCTGCACGCCCAGCTCGCCGCGGCGGAGCAGATGACGCCGATGGAAGAGGCGCAGCTCGCCGGCATCGCTGCCGAGTCGAAGGGGTTTGCCGCCGTAAAGCGGCTGGACACGGATGCGAAATCCCCACGCATCGGCAGCCCCCATCGAGCCGGCGATTTCCGCGGCAAGTCCGGCGTCGGCAGCCTCGCGCTCGCGCAGAATCAGGATCCAGTCGTGCGCGGCGGCGTCGATGGCGCGATTGAGCTCCGCGCGCACATTCGTGAGGTCCGCGCGTGGCGCGAGGCTGGTCACCACCTGTTCGAGGTGCGTGAGGTGCACGGCGAGCGGCTCGAACGAGCTTGCGTGGACTTCGCCGAGACTGACGATGCTCAGTTCCATGCTGCCGGCTGCCCGTTCGCGGTTACCGGCAACTGGCAACCGGGAACCGGCTACTCCTCGAGCTTTTCATGGACGCGAACGATTCTCGACGCCCGCCCCGTGCTCTCGTCGATCTCGATCATCGCACCCGCCAGCCGCACGTCTTTTTTCGCCACTTCGAGCTTGCGCGGCGTGTTCATCAAAAACCGGTGCAGCGCCTCGTCAGGGCGAAAACCGATCACGGAATCGTAGGCGCCCGTCATCCCCACGTCGGTCTGAAACGCGGTGCCGTTCGGCAGGATGCGCTCGTCGGCCGTCGGCACGTGGGTGTGCGTGCCGAGGACCGCGGAGACGCGGCCGTCGAGGTAGCGGCCCATCGCCTGCTTCTCCGAGGTGGCCTCGCAGTGGATGTCGACGATGATCACCTTCGCGCCGATGTCCTTCAGCTCGCGATCGGCGCAGTGAAACGGGTTCTCGCACGGCGGCATGAAGACGTTGCCCATGAGCTGCAGCACGGCGACGTCGACGCCGCCCGCCGTCTGCCGCGTCACTTTGCCCTTGCCGGGATTTCCGGACGGATAGTTCGCCGGCCGAATGACCTGCTCGTAGTGCTCGAAGTTGTCGACGAATTCTTTCTTGTCCCAGATGTGATTGCCGGAGGTGTAGGCGTGGATCGGCAGCCGCCCGAGCTCCTCCATGATCGCCTCGGTCACGCCGAATCCGCCTGCCGCGTTCTCGACGTTCACGATGGTGAAGTCGATTTTTTCGCGATCGATCACGTGCTCGAGCTTGCGGTGCAGCGCCTTGCGGCCCGGCTCGCCGACGACGTCGCCGATGTAGAGAACTCTGATCATGGCGAGCAGCGAGCAGCGAGCGGCGAGCGGGGCGGGAAACCCCCGCTCGCTGCTCGCCGCTCGCCACCCGCCTTCCTACTTCGCGTAGTCAATGGCCCTCATCTCCCGAATCACGGTGACTTTGATCTGCCCGGGATACTGCAGCTCCGATTCGATCTTGCGCGCGACGTCCTTCGACAGCCAGATCGCCTGCTCGTCGCCGATCTTTTCGGCGTTGACGATGATGCGCAGCTCGCGTCCTGCCTGAATGGCGAAGCTCTTCGAGACGCCCTCCATCGCGTTCGCGATTCCCTCGAGCCGCTCGAGCCGATGCACGTAGTTCTCGAGGATCTCGCGCCGCGCGCCGGGGCGGGCGGCGGAGAGCGCGTCGGCGGCGTTCACCAGCACTGCTTCGACGGTGGTCGGATCGTAATCACCATGATGGCACTCCATCGCGTGAATCACTTCGCGTTTCTCGCCGTACTTGTCGAGGACCTGCCGTCCGAGCTCGAGGTGTGTGCCTTCCATCTCGCGATCGATGGCTTTGCCGATGTCGTGCAGGAGACCGCCGCGCTTGGCGATCGTGTCGTTCACGCCGAGCTCGACGGCCATCAGGGCCGCGAGCTGCGCGACCTCGAGCGAGTGCACCAGCACGTTCTGCCCGTACGACGTGCGATAGCGCAGCCGGCCTAACAGCTTGAGAACCTCGGGATGGATATCGGTGATGCCGAGCGAGAACGCGGCGGCCTCACCTTCCTCGAAGAGTTTCTGATCGAGCTCCTGCCGCACCTTCTCGACGAGCTCCTCGATACGCGCCGGGTGAATGCGCCCATCCTGCATCAGTCGCTCGAGCGAAATGCGCGCGATTTCCCGCCGGATCGGATCGAAGCCGGAGAGGATGACCGCTTCCGGCGTGTCGTCCACGATCAGATCGACGCCGGTCGCCAGCTCGAGCGCGCGGATGTTGCGCCCCTCGCGGCCGATGATGCGTCCCTTCATGTCCTCCGACGGCAGGTCGACGACGGACACGGTGTTCTCCGCGACGTAGTCCGACGCCATCCGCTGCATGGCCATGCCGAGGATCTTGCGGGCCTTCTGATTGCCGAGCTCGACGGCCTCGGTTTCGATGCGCTTGATGATCTGCGCGGCCTCGAGCTTCGCGTCGTTTTCGATTCCGCGGATCAGCTCCTGTTTCGCCTGCTCGACGGTGAGGCCGGAGATCTGCTCGAGCTTGCGGTGCTGTTCTTCGACGAGCGCGTCGAGCTCGGCCTCGCGATTCTCGACGCCTTTCTCGCGATCGGAAATCGCGCGATCCCGCTTGTCGACCTCGGCGAGACGCGATTCGATCTGCTGCGTCTTGCGGTCGAGGTTCTCTTCCTTCTGCTGCAGCCGCCGCTCTGCGGTTTTCATCTCGTCGCGGCGCTGCTGCGCCTGACGGTCGAAGTCGCTGCGCATCTGCAGCAGCTTCTCCTTCGCTTCGAGATCCGCTTCCTTGACCCTGGCCTCGGCCGCTTTGCGGGCGTCCTCGATGATGCGTTCGGAGTTCTTGCGCGCCTCGTCGAGCTGCGCCTCGGCGCGCTTGCGATACACGATGCGCCACAGCGCGGCGAGAACCACCGCGCCGATGAGAGCACCGGTAATGATGATGACGATCGTCTCTGTGGTGTTCACAACTGCCCTCCCCTGGCCGGGAGGCTCGCGCAGCGTGGCCTTGAGAAGGCCGGCCGACGAAGGCTTGAGGAGATCAAAAAATTCGGAGAACCCCGCCTGAGCCGTGTGAGTAAATTCTTACTTGAACCCGTAAAAAACAGGTGGGCGCTCTACCCCGGCCGTTTTGGCTTTCCCGCATGAGCGGGACGTGCACGCGGCCGATACGGGACCCGAACACCCGGTAAGAAAATACGGTTCAAGCGTTAGATTGACTCATCACGCACTCTGCAGGGACTCCGAAAGCTTGTTCAACAAATCAAGGGCTCAACTGATTGCCCGGTTGAGCCGTTCTGATAACTCCTCCGTTTTCTCGTCGCGGTCCTTGCGAAATCGAGAAAACTCGTCGGCGATGTTCAAGGCCGCCAGGATTGCGATTTTGACCGGATCGACGGTCGCGACCTGCGCCGCGACCTCGCGCATCCTGGAGTCCACAAACCGCGCGAGCTCCGCTAAATAGTTCGGGTCTCCTTCCCCTCGAACGTTATACGTTTGTCCAAAGATCTCGACCTCGGTCGAGTCGCTTGCGTCCATCGGCAAAAATTACCTCAGAACCGTCGGCATTATAACAGTTGGACGCCCTCGATTCGTTCGCTCCGGCGGGACTGCAAACGCAAGCGGTGCCGCCTCAACTCAGATCAGCGAGCGGCTCCGCGCGTACTGTGTCAGCTCGCGGCGATCGGAGATCTCCAGCTTTTCATAAACATTATGGAGGTGGATCTTGACGGTGCCGACGGAGATGCAGAGCCGGTCGGCGATCTCCTGATTGCGGAGTCCGCCGGCGACGAGGCCGACGATCTCCAGCTCGCGAGACGTCAGGATTCTGCCGGCCTCCTCCACTCCCGCCTGCCTCCGCAACACGCGGCCGAGCGCGCGCTGGGCGCAGCGCTGGTCGATCCACTGCTCGCCTGCGTGGACGCGTCGAACGCATTGAATCAGCTGAGACCAGTCGCTGTCCTTGAGAACGATCCCGGCAACGCCGAGCTTCATCAGCTCGACGAGCTCCTCGTCCTTCGCTTCCGCGGTCAGCGATACGACGCGCGTCGGGCTCTGCCGGTTCGCGAGCTCGCGCAGCACGCCGAGGCCGTCGAGCAGCGGCATGCGAAGATCGAGGATGAGGACATCGGGCCGCATCGCCAGCGTGGTTTGCAGCGCTTCCTCGCCGTTGCGGCAGCGAGCGATCACGCGGAATCCTCCGGCATCGGCAAAGAGCTTCGCCAGTCCCTCGGCGACCAGAGCGTGGTCGTCGGCGATGACGAGCTGGATCGGACGCTGCTCAGCCATTGCTCACATCGGAAGCCGGATCCGGAGTCTCGCTCCGGACGAAGACGACTCGATGACCAGATCGCCGCGCAAGGATTCCACGCGCGCGCGCAGTGCGACCGGCGCTCCGCTTTGCCTCGTCAGCATGGCGAGGTCATAGCGGCCCGCGAATGGAAATCCGCGTCCGTCGTCATCGATGCCGATTGCGATCTTCGATCCTTCGACGCCAACGCGCGCCTGAACGTTCATCGCTCCGGCGTGTTTGGCGGCGTTGGAAAAGCCCTCGTGCACGATGCTGTAAATCCCCTCCACGACGTCGTCTGAGATGTCGTCGGGCAGTGGATCAATTTCCAGGTGCGCGTGAATTCCCCAGCGCCGCTCGAATCCATCCGCCAGCGCGCGGAGCGACGTCTCGATCGCCGGCCGCGCCTTCCCCTGCTCCTCTTCGCGCGCATTCGTGACGAAATCGCGGAGATCGCTCTGGTCGGCGGCAACGATCTGCCGGAGATTGGCGAGAGTGTCGAGCGCCGATCGAGGGTCGCGCTGAAACGCGTTCTCGATCGTTGCGAGCTGCACCGAGACGGCGGTCATCGACTGCAAGAGGCCGTCGTGAAAGCTTCGCGCGAGCCGCATGCGCTCGTCGGTTGCGGCGCCCTGGCGAATCTTGTCGAGGAGCACGAGCCGGTCGAGCTCCGCAGCGATCAAACCCGCGATCACCTCGGCCAGCGTGAGGTCGTCGGCGGTTGCGTTCCGGCATCCGAAGAGGTCGAGCCTCCCGCTCACGTTCGCGCCGCGAACCGGAGTCGAGATGGTCCCGTCATGCGCGATGACGCTCGATTCGATCGGCACGGAATCGGGACCTCTTCGCAAGAATCGAAATCCTTCGCGATCGCACTCCGCGACGTTCACCCACGGCTCTTCCTCTTCTTCGAACGACAGGACCACGCGCGTCGCACGAGTCAGATCGGCCGCGCATTCGAGCACGCCGCGCAGCACTTCCTCGCGCGGACGGTCGCCCCGCGGCCACGCCGCGAGCTTCGCGAGCTCGATGCGATTTCGCTCGTCGTAGGAGCGGCGCCAGGCGAGACAGCCGGGAAGGGCGACGATCATGAGCGTGCGAAGGATGAAGAGCGGCCTGCCCTGGTTCGGCACACCGTCGATGACCGCCATCGCGATCCAACCGGCGAGCAATGTCGCGGTGACCGCGATCGTGCCGAGGTTGCCGACGAGATACGCCGCAGCCCACGCGACGAACAACGCGCTCAAAAGAAACGGCGAGGAAGGCCCCCGCGTTTCCGCCAGAAGCATCAACACGACCGCGGTATCGACTGTGAGCATCCAGGAGGATCCCGTGATGCGCTGGGGGCGCCTCCGGATGCGAAGAAAGAGCGCGACCGCAAACGCGAAGTACGCCAGCTCCATCGCCAGCACCCACCGCCCATGACGTGCGACCGTGCCCGGGAGAACGGCGAGCGCGACGGCCGTGAGGCCGGAGCTGATCACGCGCACGCCGGCGATCAGCCGGTGCGTGCGGACCCGGGGCGTGTATCGCGTCTCGATCATTCGTATATCTCCGGGATATAGAAAAACGTATCCGGCGATCGTTGTTCGCGCGCGGGCCTTGACCGATTCTGAAAGCGTTCGATGAACAAACAACCCGATCGGCAGAGCCACGGCGGCGGTCGTTATGCTGTGTCGGTCCCGATCGTCACCGACCGAGGAAAGGGCATTACATGCGAAATGAGTCTAACGGAGATCGCCTTCGAGATCGATTCGAGCTTCGCCGCCGGCGAGGAGATCACGATGACGCTCAGCTTCTGGGGGCCGCTGGCAGTGAAGGCGGAATGCAGCGGCAGGGTGCTGCGCGCGACTCCGGCCGGCCAGAAATGGCGAGTGGAGGCCACGATCGAGCGGTTCACGCTGGCGCCGCCATCCTCTTCCTGATTGCCTCACTCTTCGCCGCCGCGCCCGCCCGCGCCGGCTTCGGCGTGCAGCCGTTCGCCGATTGCGTGACGTTCGATGAGTTCACGAACCAGATCATCGTCTACTGGGGATACGACAATACGAACGTCTACGACACCACGGTCGAGAATGCATTCAACTTCTTCGTTCCCGGACCCAGCAATCGCGACCAGCCGATCACGTTTGCGGTCGGCGTCCACCACCACGCATTCACCACGGTCTCCGACGCCAGCGCATCGATCACGTGGGTCCTCGGCGAATTCTATTTCACTGCGCAAAATGATCCATCCACCTACTGCAACTCCGGATATCCGGGGTTTCCCACCGCGCAGGCGCAGAGCCTCGTGACCAATCGCGATACGCCGCTTCCCATCACTTTGATGGGGTCGGATTCGGTCGCCGGCCCGGTGGGGTTTTCGATTTCTTCGTTGCCGGCTCACGGCACATTGAGCGGCTCGGGCTCTTCCTACACATACACGCCCGCGCCCGGTTACGTCGGCGGCGATTCATTCCAGTACGCGGCGGTCGACGGGTTCAACACTTCCCTCGACGTCACCGTGGCTATCACTGTTTTGGCGGTCAATCGTGCGCCCATCGCTTTTCCGGACGGCTACTCGACCGCCGAAGAGGTGGCGCTGACGGTTGCCGCGCCGGGGGTGCTGGCGAACGATTCCGATCCCGACGGCGATCACGTCTCGATCGCCGCGATCGGCAGTCCGCCGGCTCATGGAACGCTCACGTTGCAGCCCGACGGCTCGTTCGTCTACGCACCCGCGCCGCTGTTTCACGGATCGGATTCCTTCACGTATATCGCGACGGACGGCGTTCTCGGCAGCTCGGCGGCAACGGTCACGATCAACGTCGCGCCGGTCAATCATTCGCCGAGCGCGTCGAGCGCGGCGATCAACACAAACGAGAACACGAGCGTGGCGGTGAATCTCGTCGCGAGCGACGCGGATGGCAACACGCTGTCGTATTCGGTCGGCACTCCTTCGCACGGAAGTCTCACCGGCACGCCGCCCTCCCTGACGTACGCGCCCGCATCGAACTACAGCGGCGCGGACAGCTTCACGTTCAAGGTCAACGACGGCACCATCGATTCGAATCTCGCCACGGTGAGCATCGCGGTTGCCGCCGTCGATCAGCGGCCGGTCGCGAACGCCGACAGCTACGGCGCAACCGAAGAGGTTCCGCTGACCGTCGCGGCGCCGGGAGTCCTCGGCAACGACGCCGATCCCGATTCGGCGACGATCACTGCGGCGCTCAGCACGGCGCCTGCGCACGGATCGGTAACGCTCAATGCAAACGGATCATTCACGTACACGCCGGCTCCGCTCTTCCACGGGACAGACTCCTTCACGTATGCCGCAAACGACGGCACGCTGACCAGCACACCGGCGACGGTCACGATCAACATCGCGCCGGTCAATCATCCGCCATCCGCATCGAGCGCAGCGATCAACACGAGTGAGAACACGAGCGTGCCGGTGAATCTCGTCGCGACGGACGTCGACGGCAACGCACTCGCATACTCGGTCGGCACACCTTTGCACGGAATCATCACCGGAACGCCTCCCGCTCTGACGTACGCGCCGGCGGCGAACTACAACGGAGCGGACAGCTTCACGTTCAAAGTCAACGACGGAACCGTCGATTCGAACACCGCGACCGTGGCGATTGCAGTTGCCCCAGTCGATCAGCGGCCGGTGGCGAACGCCGACAGCTACGGCGCGAGCGAGGAGACTCCCCTCACCGTCGCGGCGCCGGGAGTCCTCGCCAACGACACTGATGCCGATTCACCGGCGATCACCGCGGCGCTCGCAAGTGCTCCGGGGCACGGAACGCTGACGCTCAATCCCAACGGATCGTTCACGTACGCGCCGGCGGCACTCTTCCACGGAACCGACTCCTTCACATACGCCGCAAACGACGGGACGCTCACCAGCGCACCGGCGACAGTCACGATCAATGTTGCTGCGGTCAACCATGCGCCGATCGCCGCGGCAAGCTCTGTCTCGACGAGCGAGAACACTCCGGTGGCAGTCACGCCCGTGGCGAGCGATCCGGACGGCGACGGCGTCAGCATCAACATCACGCGCGCTCCGTCGCACGGGCACATCGGCGGCAGCAGTTTCAACCTCACGTACACGCCCGACTCGTTCTTCCACGGAGCCGACAGCTTCTCCTTCGTCGCGAACGACGGCAAGGTGTCGTCGACCGAAGCGACGATCACGATCGACGTCGCGTTCGTCAACCATCCGCCGGTCGCGACCGCCGACACCTACAGCGTCACGGCTTCTTCGCTGACCGTTTCGGCGCCGGGCGTTCTTTCGAACGACAGCGATCCGGATGGAGACGCGATCACGGCACGCGTGATCCAGGCGCCGTCGAACGGCACGCTCGATCTGCATGCCGACGGCTCCTTCACTTACACGCCGGCCACGCTGCCCATCGAGACATCGTTCGTTTATGCCGTCTGCGATGGCAGCGGACTCTGCACCAACGCCACCGCGACGCTCACCTCCGCTGGCGCCGGGCCGGTGGCAATCGTCAGCGGCGACGTGACGATCTGCGCCAACGGCACCGCCGTCATCTCGCTCACCCTTGCCGGACGGGCACCCTGGAGCGTGACGTGGTCCGACGGCCTCACGCAAACGTACGGCTCGTCATCGGCGACGCGATCCGTGCAGCCGGCGGCGACGACGATTTACTCGATCACTTCCGTCAGCGACGCAACCGGAAGCGGTCATGCGTACGGTAGCGCGCACATCGAAGTCGACGGGCCGCCGCCTGCCCCGGCGATCAGCGGCACGCTGACTGTCCCGGATGGATCGGTCCTGCAGCTCGAAGCAACGGCCGGCTACGACCACTATCAATGGCTGTTTCAAGGTTCCGCGATCGACGGCGCCACAGGCCAGACCTACATCAAGCCCGGCGTCTCGGCAAGCGATACCGGCACGTACAGCGTGATCGCATATCGCGGAGCGTGCGGATCGGCGACGGCTTCCGTCAACGTCTCGCTCGAAGCGCCGCGCCGGCTGATTCTGCCGGTGATCGGATCGGGCTCGGGTGCGTTCGGCTCGTTGTTCCGCACGCGGCTGCAGATCGAGAATCCGACTTCCGACGTGCTGCATGGAAGCATCCGCGTCCGTCCTGCGGGCACGGTGCAATCGGACAGCGACGCGAGCCTGCCGTTCACCATCGCGCCGGGGCAGGTGGCGAAGTTCGATGACCTCATGGCAGGGATCGGCGCAATCGGAACGGGCGACCTTCTCGTCGACAACGGCGTCGTACCGCCGGCGGTCGTCACAGTGCTGAATGATGCCGGGGCGGCCGGAACGACGAGCGCGTCGTATGCGCCGATCGATGACGCGACGGCACTGCGCCCCGGTTCGACGGCCGTGCTGCTCGCGCCGGAAGATCCGTCGACCGCGCGATTCAACATCGGCGTTCGGGCGCTCGACAGCGGAGCGACGATTCGATTCACCCTGCGCCACGGCGATGGATCCGCCGCGGCGACGATCACTTCGACCTACGGCAACGGAGTCCTCGACCAGCGTTCCGCGTCCGATCTTTTCGGAACGGCAATCACGGGAGGAGACAGCGTAGAGATCACCGTCCTCGACGGCGCGGCGATCGTTTACGGTACGACGACCGACAATCGCACGAACGATCCATCGATTCAGTTTGCGCGTTGAGCCGTGATCACGCGACGATGGAGGCTGCGCTTCGCAATGAAGCGCAGCTTCTCGCCGTGTGTCGTTCTACTTCTGTTTCGGCTTTTCCGCCGCCCGGAATGCCTGGCAGTTGCACGGCGCCAGGCCACCGCCGGAGGCGGACAACCCGATTCCATAGCCGCAGCGTCCGCTGCCGAGCTCGTGACGCGATTTCTCGTGACCGCATTTGCAGAGTTCAGTCATGCAAACCGGTACGTGCGGCTTTCGCGCCGGATCATGCCGGCGCGAGCCAGCCGATGACCGCGCCGCCGATCACGCCGATCGTCAGAATCGGCGCGTAGGCTTTCGTGACGATCGCGTCCGGAATGCTGATGAGCACTCCGACGATGACGCCGCGCAGCCAGCCGGCGACGGGCATCCTGGTGACGCCGATCAGAAATCCGATCGCGAAGCGACTGAAGAACGCGCCGAGCATCGCGGTCTTCTTGTTCGGATGCTTCATCGGGATCATCAACGCGACATCGAGGAGACCGAAGATCAGTCCTGCGAGAAGTCCGAATGTCACTGGCTGCATGAGCTGAATTGTACCCCCTTGTTTACGCCCCATTACCGCCCTATATTGTCGGACGGCGACTCCCCATGGCTGCCAGCGCTCGGCGTCTCGAATCGCAGTTTCGCCTCCCCACGGCTCCCCTCCCCGTCCTCGTTCCGCCTCTACGAGTTGTAGAGTCGGGGCTGTCCGAGAAGCTCAAAGCGATCAAGAAAGAGCATCGGCTGACCACCGGCAGCGAGCTCATCGACCTCCTCGAACGCCGGCAGCGAAGCCAGGTCGTCCCCACCGCACTCGAAAACATCGACGCGCTGCTCGACGGCGGACTTCCTCGCGGAAAAATGATCGAGCTTGCCGGCAGAGGCGTGCGGCTGTCCATCGTCACCGCCGCACTCGCCTCCGCCACTTCCCTCGGTGAATCCGCCGCCTTCATCGACCTCGGCGACGCATTCGATCCACAGCTTGGAGAATCGGCGGGCATCCATCTCTACAGGATGCTCTGGGTGCGGCCGAAAACGATGAAGCAGGCGGTCGCAGCGGCGGAGATGGTGATCGCCACCGGATTTCAGCTCGTTGTGCTCGATGCGGGACTGCCGCCGCTGCGCGGGCGCGTCGCCGATGCAGCATGGGTGCGGCTCGCGCGTGCCGCGGAATCGCACGGCACCGCGCTTTTCGTCTCCACTCCCTATCCGCTGACCGGCACCACGTCCGAGGCGATGCTGCGCGCTGCAGCCGCACGCGGGAAATGGCGCGGCGGACTGCTCACCGGAATCGAAACGACGCTGCGATTGGAAAAACATCGAAGAAAAAAACCTGGAGAAAGCGTGTCGCTTCTCTTTGAAACGAGCGAGCAGCGAGCGGCGAGCGGCGAGCGGGAAACCGCACCCTGCTCGCTGCCCGCCGCTCGACGCTCGCCGCTATGACGCGCATCGCCTGCTTTCTCGTCCCGATGTTTCCGCTCGCGGCGCGGCTGCGCAGCGAGCCGGAGCTGCTGAGCGAAGCCGTCGCGATCGTCGACGGCAGCGGCAACGCCGCGCACGTGGTCGCGGCGACGCGGCGCGCGCGAAAAAAAGGGATTCACGCCGGGCTGTCGCTGACGCAGGCGCGGTCGATCCTGCCGAAGCTCATCGCCCGCGGGCGCGACGCCGCATGCGAGCGGACGGCGCAGGAAGCGCTGCTCGAAGTGGCCGAGACGTTTTCGCCGCGCGTCGAGGATGCCGGCGACGGAATCGTCTTCGCCGACATCACGGGAACCGAGCGGCATTTCGCGGAATTCGCGGACTCGTTGGCCGTTGGCCGTCCGCCGTCGACCGAGGAGAGCGCCGGGAAGTGCGAGCCGCGTGCGAACTCGGCCAACGGCCGGCGGTCAACAGTCAGCGAGGAAAGGCGCAGCGGGGAGCCAGACATCGATTCCCGCTCGCTGCTCGCCGCTCGCCGCTCGCCGGAAGAGCGGCTGGCCGTGGCCGCGGTCCGGGCCATCGAGGCGATCGGGCTTCCGGCCCGCGTTGGAATCGCCGCGAGCAAACTGGCAGCGAAAGTCGCCGCGGAGCTGCCGCAGACTCCGACGATCGTCGCGCAGGGCGAGGAAGCACAATTTCTCGCGCCGCTTCCGCTCGCGCGACTCTCGCCGGAGCTCGAGGCGGCAGCGATGCTGCAGCGCTTCGGCCTAACATCGATCGGCGATCTCGCCCGCCTTCCCGAGAACGAGATCGCCAGCCGGCTCGGCGAAATCGGACGCGATCTCCACTTCGCCGCGCGCGGCATCGATCCGCGTCCGCTCGTTCCGCGCGCAATGCCGCCCGAATTCCGCGAAGGGATGGAGATCGAATGGCCGCTCGTGGCGCTCGAGCCGTTTCTGTTCATCGCCAACGCGGCGCTCGACCGGCTGTCGAAGCGGATGGAGATCCAGGGCTTCGCGTGCACGCGCATCGAGTTCACGCTGACGCTCGAGCCGGACGGCTACGACGCGCGCGCTCTCGATCTCCCCGCGCCGACGCGCGATGTGAAGACGATGCTGACGCTGATCCGCCTCGACCTCGAGAAGCGCCCGCCGGGCGCGCCGGTGATCGGCTTCACGTTCGTCGCGCATCCCGATCGCCCGCGGCGCGCGCAGCTGTCGCTGTTCGGTCCGGCGGCGCTGTCGCCGGAGAAGCTGGCGACGACGATCGCGAAGCTCATCGCGATGTTAGGCGAAGGGCGCGTCGGCGCGCCGGTGACGGTCGACGGACATCTTCCCGAGCGGTACGACATCGCCGAATTCGCGCCCCCTCCCCCGCCCGACACGCGCCGCACCCCATCCCGCGCGCGGGGACTGCTCGCCGCGCGCGTCTTCCGGCCGCCGATTCCGGCCGAAGTGATCACCGAAGGGGTGTCCATCGCATCGCTGCGCGGAGACAACATCGAAGGAAGCGTGCGGCTGTCGTCGGGCCCGTGGCAGATCGAGCAGGGATGGTGGAGCGAGCGGCCGCACGTGCGGCAGTACTGGGACGTGGAGCTCGACCGCGGCGGGATTTATCGCGTCTATCACGACGACGTCGCGAAGCAGTGGTTTGTGGATGCGAGATATGACCGGTGAGGTCTACGACGGGTAGAAGAATTTCGAATTTCGAATTTCGAATGAAGAATGAAGAAATGGCAAAAGATCACGATATCTACGACAGAGTCTTCGAATTTGCCTGCCGCGTTCTGCGCATGGATCAGGCACTTTCACGGAACCGTCGCATCAACCGGAATGCGATGAACCAATTGGTTCGCGCCGCGTCGTCAGTGGGTTCAAACCTCGAGGAAGCAAAAGCAGGCCAGACAAAAGCTGATTTCCACGCAAAGCTTCGCATCGCATTAAAAGAGGCACGTGAGTCACATTACTGGCTCCGATTAATCAGCCGATCAGGAGCAACTCGCGGGGATCGTATCGATCCGCTCGTGCAGGAAGCGAACGAGATCGTCGCGATCCTGACGACGATCGCAAAGAAAGCAAATCCACGCGATCCGGCGCCGCCGCATTCTTAATTCTTCATTCTTCATTCTTCATTCTTCATTCGAAATTCGAAATTCGAAATTCATGTCCCCCAAATTTCCCATCTCCTGCGAATACGACCACCTGGCGTTCGTGCCCGAGAAGTTCGGCGGCACGGAAAAAGAGGAGAAGCACGAGCGCGCGGCGCCGA
>DATIZY010000136.1:0-2210 GCA_035516895.1 Thermoanaerobaculia bacterium
ACGCCCGCCCCCCAGCCCGCCCCGGCTCCCGTCGCGGCGAGCGCGCAAGTGCTGACGGTTGCGCCTCCGTCGGCGGACTACGGCACGATCCGCAAAGGCACCCGCGCGGTGCGGCAATTCACGATCACGAACACGAGCAGCGCGCCGGTCGAAATCGTCGTCACGCGCTCCGCGTGCCGCTGTCTCTACTACGACTACAACGGCAAGCTTCCGGCGAAAGGTCAGGAGACGATCACGGTGACCGTCGACGGCGCGCGCGCGAAACTCGGGCCGCTGCAGGAGACGCTCGCGGTGCACGCGAAAAAGAATCCGACGATCGCCGCGAACATGACGGTCAAGGCGGTCATTCAGTAGGCGGATCCCGGCTGCCGAGTGGTTAGAATCGACGCGTGGCCTGGATGCGGGACTCGCGACGCGGGACGGTTGTGTGGGCAGGCGCGCTATTCTTCGCGACCATGTGCGCCTCGCGGCCTCCGCAGCTGACCCTCGACGAAAAAATCGGACAGCTCTTCTCGTACGGCGCGCACGGCGTGTTCATGAGCGAGTCCTCGCCCGCGTATCGCGAGCTGATGCACCAGGTGCGCGACAACCACATCGGCGGCGTGATCTGGTTTCAATCGAACGTCTACGAGACCGCGCTGCTCGACCAGCGGCTCGCGCGCGCGTCGAAGGTGCCGCTGCTCGTCAGCGCCGATCTCGAAGCGGGGATGGGCATGCGCTTTCTCGACACGACGTTCTGGCCCTCCGCGATGGCCATCGCCGCGACGGGCGATCCGTCGCTCGCCGAGCGTGAAGGGCGAGTCGTTGCGCAGGAGGCGCGCACGGTCGGCGTGAATCAGATTCTCGCGCCCGTCGCGGACGTCAACGTCGATCCCGACAATCCCGTCATCAACACGCGCAGCTTCGGCGAAGATCCCGCCGATGTCAGCCGCTACGTCACCGCGTTCATCCGCGGCGTGCAGAGCGAGCACGTGATCGCGACGGCGAAGCATTTTCCGGGTCACGGCGACACGCACGTCGATTCGCATCGCGCGCTGCCGGTGCTCGACGTCTCGCGCGAGCGGCTCGAGCGGGTGGAGCTCGTCCCGTTTCGCGCCGCGATCGCCGGGGGCGTGAAGTCGGTGATGATCGGCCACCTCTCCGTTCCGTCGATCGATCCAACGCCCGCGCCGGTTCGCGCCGATGTTCACGACGAGAATCCATACGGCACGACCGCGGCCGAGGTGACGCGGGGCGGGACGCTGCCCGCGACGGTGTCGCCGAAAATCATCGAAGGCCTGCTGCGGGGCGAGCTCGGATTCAAGGGCCTCGTCGTCAGCGACGCGTTCGACATGGGCGGCCTCACGGAGCACTTCGACGCTGGCGAGGCGGCGGTGCGCGCGGTCGAAGCGGGCGAGGACCAGATTCTTCTCTCGCCGGACACCGATGCCGCCGTCGCGGCTGTCAAAGCGGCCGTGAAGAGCGGCCGGATCCGCGAAGCGCGCATCGATGAGTCGGTGCGGCGCATTCTCGATGCGAAGGAGTTCGCAGCGACGCCGATGCCCGATCCCGACAACGTCTTTCGCGTGCTCGATTCGCAGGAGCATCGCGATCTGGCGGACGAGATCGCGAGGCGCGCGCTGACGCTGGTGCGCGACGGCGACGCGCTGCCGCTTCGCCGCGAGTCAGTAATATCACTAATTATCGTAAATGATTCTTCGGACGCCGGCGTGATGGCCGATCTCGAGCGCGAGCTCCGCGCGCGGGCGAACGTCGAGCAGACGATTCAAATCGATCCGCGCACGCGCGATGACGAGCTGCCGGAGATCACCGGCGATGTCGCGGTCATCGCGTTCGCGGTGCGCGCGCGTTCGGGCGCCGGTTCGATCTCCGTTCCCGAAGTCGCGCGGCGCCTCGTCGAGCGCATCAGGATCCCGATGATCGGAATCTCCTTCGGCACGCCGTACCTGCTGCGCGAAGTGCCGAATGTCGGCACGTACATCTGCGCGTACGGCATTCAGCCGGTCATGCAGGTCGCCGCCGCGCGCGCGTTGTTGGGAGAGGCGAAGTTCGAGGGACGGCTCCCCGTTACCATTCCGGGTTTGTACGCTCGCGGCCAGGGAATCGTTCGCTAGTCCTGAGCGAAGCGAAGGACCCCCCAGCGGCTTGAGGGGATTTTCGCTTCGTTCAAGACACAATCTCGGTAGTCCTGAGCGAAGCGAAGGACCCCC
>DATIZY010000137.1:0-10506 GCA_035516895.1 Thermoanaerobaculia bacterium
CTCGAACCTCGAACCTCGAACCTCGTCCACCGCTCGCAGCACCGGCTCCGCGAGCATCACCATTCCCGGCCCGCCGCCGTACGCCTCGTCGTCCGTGGACCGGTGCTTGTCCCTCGCAAAGTCGCGCAGGTCCCACACGCGGACATCGATGAGTCCCTGCTTGACTCCGCGCGCGATCACACCCTCCGCGAGCAGCGGATCGAACATCCTCGGAAAGATCGTCACGAAATCAAATCGCACGGCGATCCTTCGCTTCGCTCAGAACGACGAAATCAATCCTCATCGATGCCCTCGGGCAGATCGACGAGGATCATCTTTCGTTCGAGATCGATCTTCGTGCAGATCGATTGTGCGAACGGCACTTCGTACGTTTTCCCGTTTCGCTTTTTCACGTTGAGCAGGATTCCGCCGCCGCCTTCGTACGCTTCGAGGATCTCGCCGCGCTCGCGGCCCTCAGTGTCGATGAGATGAAGCCCCGCGAGGTCGTGGAGGAAGTATTCGTCCGGCTCCAGCGCGCGCGCCTGCGCCTCCGGAATCTCGATGGTCCAGTCGTGCAGTTGCTGAATCTCTTCCGGATGGGCGATTTCCGCGAACTTCACGAGCGCGCGGTCGCCGTGCGCGCGTACCGATTCGATTGTCGCGGCGCGCACTTCGCTCTCATCGGGCGAAACGAGGGTGACGTGCTCGAGCTGGGAGAAGCGATCCGCGGAATCGGTCCACGGCTCGACGCTCGCTTCGCCGCGCACACCGTGCGCTTTTCGAATGACGCCGATGGCGATGCGGTTGGAATCAGGCATCAGGCGTCAGGCCTCAGACGTCAGAATGGCAGGGCTGACGCCCGAGGCCCGACGCCTGACGTCTAGTCCACGATATCGAGGATGTAGCGCCGTCGCTGTTTCTGCCCCGCGGCGGCGAGAAGCGTGCGCATGGCACGCGCCGTCCGGCCCTGGCGTCCGATGACTTTGCCGAGGTCGTCGGGGGCGACTTCGAGTTCGAAGATGGTCGACTGATCGCGCTCGTGCGCGCGAACTCTCACCGCGTCGCCGTTGTCGACGAGGGACTTCGCGACGAACTCGACCAGCTCTTTCACGACTCTTTGATTTTCTTCAGCAGCGACTTCACGGTCGGCGAGAGCTGCGCGCCCTTGCTGACCCAGTAGTCGACGCGGGCGCGGTCGATCTTCACGTCCGGCGGGTTTTTCTTCGGATCGTAATGCCCGATCTGCTCGACCGTGGCCGCGCTCGGCGTCTTCAGCGAATCCGACACGACCACGCGGTAATACGGCGCGTGCGTCGCTCCGCCTCTGCGCAAACGGATTTTCAGCATTCTTCTCTCCTAAACGCGGTGGCGAACACGTCCTTCACTGCAGGAATTCCGATCCGGAGTGCTGCGGCCACGACGCCGCTCCCGAGAGCACTGCCGTGGGTACCGCACTCCAGATTACTGCAGAAATTCGGGCGGCAGGCCCTTCATCATCTTACCGAACCGCCGCGCGCCGAACCCCTTCGAGAAGCTCCGCATCATCTTTTTCATCGCCAGGTACTGCTTCAGCAGGCGGTTGATCTCCTGCACGCTCGTGCCCGAGCCCCTGGCGATTCGCTTCTTCCGCGAGCCGTTGATGATCTGCGGATACTCCCGCTCTTTCCGCGTCATCGAGTCGAGAATCGCCTGCATGCGCACGATCGCCTTCTCGTCGATCTGATCCTCGCTGATCTTGCCGGCGCCCGGCAGCATCCCCACCAGCTGCGACAGCGGTCCCATCTTCTTGACCTGGCCGAGCTGCGAGCGGAGATCTTCGAGCGTGAACTTGTCCTTCGCGACTCGGTGCGCGAGGCGCTCGGCCTCCTTGCGATCGATCTCCGTCTCGACCTTTTCGATCAGCGTCAGCACATCGCCCATCCCGAGGATGCGCTGGGCCATGCGATCGGGGTGGAAGACATCGAGGTCTTCCATCTTTTCGCCGATGCCGACGAGCTTGATCGGACGGTTGACCACCGACTTGATCGACAGCGCCGCGCCGCCGCGCGCATCGCCGTCGAGCTTCGTCAGCACAATGCCGGTGACACCGAGGCGGTCGTCGAACTCCTTGGCCGACTTCACCGCGTCCTGGCCGGTCATCGCGTCAGCGACGAAGAGAATCTCGCTCGGCCGCGTCTCGCCTTTCATCAGCGCGAGCTCGTTCATGAGCTCATCGTCGATGTGCAGGCGGCCCGCGGTGTCGATGATGACCGTGTCGTAGAGCAGCGTCTTCGCTTCGTGCAGCGCCTTGCGCGCGATGTCGACGGGATTGCGGTTGTCGCCGATCTCGAAGAACGGCACGTTGACCGATTTCGCGACGATGCGCAGCTGCTCGATTGCCGCGGGACGGTAGACGTCAGCCGGAACCAGCAGCGGCCGGCGGCCGCGATTCTTCAGATGCAGCGCAAGCTTGCCGGCCGTCGTCGTTTTGCCCGAGCCCTGCAAGCCGGCCATCATCACCACCGCCGGACTGCCGACGAGCGCCAGCCCAACTTCGGTGCCGCCGAGGAGCTGCTGGAGCTCGTCGCGAACGATTTTCGTGACCTGCTGCGCCGGAGAAAACGCGGTGAGCACTTCCTCGCCGACCGCTTTCTCGTGCACGCGGTTCGTGAATTCCTTGACGACTTTGAAATGAACGTCCGCCTCGAGCAGCGCGACGCGGATTTCCTTCAGCGCGTTGTCGATGTGCCACTCGTTGAGCTTGGCCTCGCCGCGCAGCGTCTTGAACGTGCGGTCGAGTTTGTCCTGCAGGTTGTCGAACATTCGCCTTTCCTAAAGCGAAATTATCGAAGATTCGTTCCCGGTTGCGCGTATGTGGTCCAGGCTTGAACCGGACGGCCGGCGAAAGCCGGCCCTCACACTCGCACCATGGCTCGAGCGCAACTCAGAATCGACGAGAACGTAGCCGGCGATTTCTTCGTCGACTCGACGTGCATCGACTGCGACGCGTGCCGGCAGATCGCGCCGGCCGTTTTCGCGGGCATCGGCAATCAATCGGCCGTTGTTCATCAGCCGGAAACAGCCGAGGAGCTGATTGCGGCGCAGCGAGCACTGATCTCGTGTCCGACCGCATCGATCGGCGACTCGGCGAAGCACGAAATGACCGCCGCCGTCGCCACGCTTCCCGAACACATCGCCGATGACGTCTACCGCTGCGGTTACACCTCGGAGTCGTCATTCGGCGCGATCAGCTGGTATGTCGGCAGCGAAAAAATTCTCGTCGACTCGCCGCGCTTCGCCAATCCGCTCGTGAAGAACATCGCGGCGTTAGGCGGCATCCGCACGATGCTGCTGACGCACCAGGATGACGTCGCGGACCATCAGAAATTTCACGAGCGCTTCGGGTGCGAGCGATGGCTGCATCGCGACGATGTCCGCAGTCGCACGGCGTCGATCGAGCGACAGCCGTCCGGCCGCGATCCCGTTCGCATCGCAGACGACGTGCTGATGATCCCGACGCCCGGCCACACGAAAGGCCACTCCGTTTTTCTCTACCGCGAAAAGTTCCTCTTCACCGGCGACCATCTCGCGTGGGACCCGGAAGATGAAATGCTGATCGCCTTTCGCGGCGCTTGCTGGTACTCGTGGTCGGAGCAGATCGAATCGATGCAGCGGCTGCTCGACTATCGCTTCGAGTGGGTGCTGCCCGGACATGGGCGCCCGGTGCAGCTCGATCGCGATCGCATGCATGCCGAGCTCGAGCGCTGCGTCGCCTGGATGAAGCGCCGATCGTAAGCGGCCGTCGGAGATCGCGCGATCGCGAACCTCATTCGCGACTCCTGACAGGAACAGCGATTGCTCCTGGAGGAGTGCATGAAATACCTGCGGCTCTTCAGGAAGACCTTCCAGGAATTCAGCGAGGACAAGGCGACGCGTCTCGCCGCGGCGCTGGCGTACTACACGATCTTCTCGGTGGCCCCCCTCCTCGTCATTGCGATTGCCATCGCCGGTCTTTTCTTCGGCGAGGCCCAGGCGCAGCACGCGATCGTGAGTCAGCTGAAGAATTTCATGGGCGACTCGGGTGTCGCTGCGATTCAGCAGATGCTGCAGAACCAGCACGAGCACGGGGGCTCGTCGATCGCGCTCATTGCGGGCTTCGTCATTCTTCTGTTCGGCGCCACCGGCGTTTTCGTTCAGCTCAAAGACGCACTCAACACCGCGTGGAATGTTCCGGAAGGGAAGACCGCCGGCGGCATCAAAGGCTTCATCAAAACGCGACTTCTCGCGTTCGGCATGGTTCTCGGCATCGGCTTTCTGCTCCTGGTTTCGCTCGCGATCGATGCCGCGATTTCGTCGCTCGGAGCCGTCGCGTTCGCGGACCTTCCCGGCGGCGCGGGCATCTGGCAGGGGATGCAGCTGATCGTTTCGTTCGTCGTGATCGCGTTGCTGTTCGCGGCGATGTTTCGACTTCTGCCCGACACCCACGTCGAATGGCGCGA
Source organism: Thermoanaerobaculia bacterium (assembly GCA_035516895.1). Lineage (GTDB taxonomy): Bacteria > Acidobacteriota > Thermoanaerobaculia > Gp7-AA8 > Gp7-AA8 > Gp7-AA10. Next base: position 4,458 of record DATIZY010000137.1, read on the forward strand.
CGTCTGGTTCGGCGCGTTCTTCACGTCGTTGCTCTTCATCATCGGCAAATACCTGCTCGGCCTCTACCTCGGCAGAGGCAGCGTTGGATCGAGCTTCGGTGCGGCCGGATCGCTCGTCGTGTTGCTGGTGTGGATCTACTGGTCAGCGGCGATCTTTCTCTTCGGCGCGGAATTCACGCAGGTCTACGCGCGCGCACATGGCAGCCGCGTCGGTGAAGAGCAGCAGCTAAAATCGGCTGCCTGAGCGCAGCACTCCAGCACTTCATCGAGTTCGTCCGCGGCCTCGGCGCGATCGGCTATGTCGTCTACACGCTCGGCTACGCGCTCTGCGGACTCTTCCTGCCCGCGTCGGTGCTGACGCTCGGCGCGGGCGCGCTCTTCGGTGTCATCGGCGGGAGCATCGTCGTTGCGGTCGGCGCGACGCTCACCGCCACGATCGCGTTCCTCCTCGCCCGCACGGTGCTGCGAAAGCGCGTCGAGCGGATGGTTGCCGCTCATCCGAAATTTGCGGCGGTGGATCGCGCGATCGGACGCGAAGGTGCGAAGATCGTTTTCCTCGTCCGCCTCTCCGCGGTATTCCCGTTTCTTTTCATCAACTACGCGTTTGGCCTGACGCGGATTCGTCTGGTGCCGTACGTCGTCGCCACCTTCGTCGGGATTCTTCCGCTGACCGTGGCGTTCGTTTCGTTCGGAGCGGCCGGGGCGGCGGCGGTGACGGCGAGCCGCGCGAAAACGATCATCATGATCGCGGGCGCAGCCATCGCGCTGCTGGTGTCGATCTACGTCGGACACATCGCGCGCCGCGCGCTACTTCACGATGAGCTCGAAGACGCCGACGACGGCGCCCACGTAGAGCAGTGACGCGATGGTGATGAGGATGATCTTGCCGCGCCTCTTCAGCTTCGGCGCGAAGCGGCCGTACAGCTTGTTGATCGGATTCGTGCGCGACAGAAATCCGATCTGTGGCGACCGCCGGTATCCGATCTCCTGTCGTACCCTCAGCAGCTCGGGATCGTTGCGAAGCCTGCGCAGGCTGTCGTCGAGCACGTCGACAGCCTTCCTGCGGTTTTTCGCCGTGATGTAGACGCGCACGAGATTGGCGCGGTGCCGTCCTTCGTACGACTGCAGCTTGATCGCTTTCTCGCAGAGCTCCGCGCCGAGTTTGCGCTTGCCTTCCACGCGCGCGAGGCAGAGGCCGTAACTCGAAAGGCCGTGCGGCATCTGATCCGCAGGGACTTTCGTGTAGACGGCAGAGAACACGCGCAGCGCGTTTTCATACTCGCCGCGATCCGTCGCAGCGATGCCGACAGTCAACATCTTCGTGATGTCGAGAGGTAGATCAGTCATTTTTCCCCGAGACCCGCACGAATTTTACGTGGCGGCGATATGCTTCGCAATCCTTGAGCGGAGGACCCCATGACCAACCCACTTGTTGAGCTCGCCAAGGCCGGCCAGAGCGTCTGGTACGACCAGATGGAACGCAAGCTCATCACCACCGGGCAGCTGAAAAAACTGATCGAGCAGGACGACCTGCGCGGCATGACCTCGAATCCCACGATCTTCGAGAAAGCGATTGCCGGAAGCGAGGATTACGACACGCAGCTGCGCCAGCTCGCCTCGCAGAACAAATCGCGCGACGAGATCTACGACGAGCTCGTGCTCAAAGACATCGCCGACGCCGCGGACATCTTCCGCCCGGTTTACGACCGCTGCGACGGCAACGACGGCTTCATCAGCATCGAGGTCCTCCCGACAATCGCCAACAACACGCAGGCGACCATTGCCGAGGCGAAGCGGCTGTTCGAGCGGCTGAAACGCCCGAACATCATGGTCAAAATTCCGGCGACGTCTGCCGGCTTGCCGGCGATCGAGGAATCGATCGCGAACGGCATCAACATCAACATCACCCTGCTGTTCTCGAACGATGTCTACGCACAGGTGATGGAGGCGTATCTGCGCGGACTCGAGCGCCGCGCCGAAAAAAATCTTCCGATCGACAAGATCCGCTCCGTCGCGAGCTTCTTCGTCAGCCGCATCGACACGCAGGCCGACAAACAGATCGAAGCAAAACTGAAACAGACCAGCGACCGCGATCTCGAGCCGCTCCTCGGCAAAATCGCCATCGCCAACGCGAAGATGGCTTACCAGCAGTTCAAGCAGGTCTTTTCGGCCGATCGGTTCAAGAAGCTGCAGGCGAAGGGTGCGCACGTGCAGCGGCCGCTGTGGGCGTCGACCGGCACGAAGAATCCGAAATACAGCGACGTGCTCTACGTCGAGTCGCTCATCGCCCGTGATTCGGTCAACACGCTTCCGCCTGCGACCTACAACGCGTTCAGAGATCACGGCAAAGTGCATGTCTCAATCGAGGACAACCTCGACGAGGCGCGCGACGTCCTGAAGAAATTCGAGCAGAAGGGATTCAGCCTCGAGGCGATCACCGATCAGCTGACGAAGGAAGGCGTCGCGTCGTTCGACGCGTCGTTCGCCTCGCTGATGATGACCATCGAGGCGCGCCGCGACGCGGTCACCCGCGGCCTCGACGACCGGCAGACCGAGCACCTCGGTCCGAATCAGCCGGCGGTCGACGAGGCGATCAAACGCGCCGAAAAAGAAAAGTTCGTCGAGCGCATCTGGAACAAAGACGCGACGCTCTGGAAAAGCGACGACGCGCACAAGAAGATCATCGACAACGCCCTCGGATGGCTGACCGTTGCGGAGATGATGTCGAAGTACGCCAGCCAGCTGCGCGCGTTCGCCGACGCCGTCCGCCCCGACTTCGACAACATCGTCGTCCTCGGCATGGGCGGGTCGAGCCTCTGCTCCGAAGTCACGAAGCGCGTGTTCGGCAGGAGGAGCGGCTATCCCGAGCTGCTCGTCCTCGATTCGACGATTCCGGACGCCGTCAGGAATCTCGAGGCGCGGCTGAATCTGAAACGCACGCTGTTCATGGTGGCCTCGAAATCCGGCACGACGACCGAGCCGGTAATGTTTCATCATTATTTTTACGATCGTGTGAAGTCGGTGAAGGGGGACAAGGCCGGCGAGAACTTCATCGCCGTGACCGATCCCGACACACCGCTCGTCAAAGAAGCGGAGCGCGACAAGTTCCGCAAGGTGTTCATCAATCCGTCCGACATCGGCGGCCGCTACTCCGCGCTTTCGTATTTCGGCATGGTGCCGGCGGCGATCTCCGGCGTCGACGTCGAGAAGCTCCTCGACCGCGCGGTGCACGCGGCGCACGTCGCTCAGGTCCCGTCGATCCGGAAAAATCCAGCGGCGATGTTAGGCGCAGTCATCGGCGCGATGGGGCTCAAAGGCCGCGACAAGCTGACGCTGATCACGCCCGCGCCGCTCGACACGCTGGGCCTGTGGGTCGAGCAGCTCATCGCGGAAAGCACGGGCAAGGAAGGCAAGGGCGTGATCCCGATCGCCGGCGAGCCGCTGCTCGATGTCCGCGACTACGGCAACGACCGTCTCTTCGTCTGCGTTCGGCTGCGCGGATCGGACGACATCAAGCGGCTCAAAGAGCTCTCCGACGCCGGCCATCCCGTTGTCGACCAGGTCCTCGACGATCCTCTCGACCTCGGCGAAATCTTTTTCACGTGGGAGTTCGCCACGGCCATGGCCGGCGCATTGATCGGCATCGATGCCTTCGATCAGCCGAACGTGCAGGAGTCGAAGGACAACACGAAGCGGCTGCTCGAAGAATACAAATCGAGCGGGAAGATGACGTTCAACGAGACGCAGGTCGGGCCCGGCGACTCGGCGGTCGCGGCGCTGTTAGGCCAGGTGAAGCCGGGTGATTACGTCGCGCTGACCGAATACTTCGCCCAGTCGCCGAAGCGCGACGAGCTGATCGCCGGCATTCGCGCGGCGATCGCACGATCGCTGCATGTGGCGACGACCACGGGTTACGGCCCCCGTTTCCTCCATTCCACCGGGCAGCTGCACAAGGGCGGGCCGGCGAACGGCGTGTTCCTGCAACTCACCGGCGGCGGCGGCGATGACATCGGGCTGCCCGGCGAGAAGTTCACGTTCGGCGTGCTCGCGCGCGCGCAGGCGATCGGCGATTTTCAGTCGCTTGCGTCACGCAAGCGCCGCGCGATCTCGATCGCACTCGGCTCCGACGTCGACAAAGGGCTGGAGAAACTCGCCCAGACCGTGAAGGAAGCAGTGGCGAAAACCGTGTCGTCCCGAGCGTAGTGGAACGCGGCCAGGTGTGTGGGCCGGCTTCAGCCGGCCGTGACCGGCTAAGGCCGTCCGCACACACGGCAAGCGCAGAAAGGTTTTGAGAACGATGGCCCAGGCGCAATTCGGCATGATCGGGCTCGCGGTGATGGGGCGCAACCTCGCGCTCAACATCGAGGAGCACGGATTTCCCGTCGCAGTGTGGAACCTCGAGCCCGGCGTCACCGACGAGTTCATCGCCGAGAATCGCGGACGGAAATTCGTCGCGACGAAAACATTCGCCGAGCTCGCGCAGGCGCTCGAGCGGCCGCGCCGCATCATGATGATGATCAAAGCGGGTTCGCCTGTCGATCAGACGATCGACAGGATCTCGCCGTACCTCGAAGCCGGCGACATCCTCATCGACGGCGGCAACTCCTGGTTCAAGGACACGCAGGAGCGGACGAAGCGGATGGAGTTGAATCATCTGAACTTCGTCGGCTCCGGCGTCTCGGGCGGCGAGGAGGGCGCGCGCTTCGGCCCGTCGCTCATGCCCGGCGGATCCGATCACGCGTGGAACGCGATCCAGCCGGTCTTCGAAGCGATCGCCGCGAAAAGCGATTCCGGCCCGTGTGTCACGCACGTCGGACCCGACGGCGCGGGACATTTCGTGAAGATGGTGCACAACGGCATCGAGTACGGCGACATGCAGCTCATCGCCGAAGCCTACGAGATGCTGCGCAAAGGTCTCGGGGCGGGCGCCAGTGAGCTTGCCGGCATCTTCGATCAGTGGAACCACGGCCCGCTCGAATCATTTTTGATTGAAATTACCGCGCATATTTTTCGCATCAAAGATCCCGAGAGCGGCGCGCCGCTCGTCGACAAGGTGCTCGACAAGGCTGGGCAGAAGGGCACAGGCAAATGGACGGCGCAGGTGGCGCTCGATCTCGCCGTGCCGATTCCGACGATCGCCGCGGCGATCGATGCGCGCGTGCTGTCGTCGATGAAGGAAGAGCGCGTCGTCGCCTCGGGCAAGCTGCGCAGCCAGACGATCAGCGATTCGATGCCGCGCGACGAATTCATCAACGCCGTCCGCGATGCGCTGTACGTCTCGAAGATCTGCTCGTATGCGCAGGGGATGGCGCTGATTCAGGCCGGCTCGCGCGAGTGGAACTGGAACATCAACATGCGCGAGATGGCGCGGATCTGGAAGGCCGGCTGCATCATCCGCGCAAAGTTTCTCGACTCGATCATGCGCGCATACGAGCGGCGGCCCGATCTGCCCAACCTGCTGCTCGACGACGAATTCAGCGGCGCGGTCGCCCGCTCGCAGACGTCGTGGCGCCGCATCGTCGCGCACGCGCAGATGAACGGCATCCCGATCCCGGCGATGTCGGCGAGCCTCGCGTACTTCGACGCCTATCGCAGCGCCGATCTTCCGCAGAACCTGACGCAGGCACAGCGCGACTACTTCGGCGCGCACACGTACCAGCGGAACGACAAGGGTCCGAACGCGCCGTTCGTGCACACGGACTGGGTGCACCTCTAAGCTCGCTTCGCTCGCGTTGTCCTTTTAGCTCGCTTCGCTCGCGTTGTCTGTTGTCAGTTGTCAGTCCCGCCCGCCCGCCTGGAACCAATACTGACAACCGACAACCGACAACGCGCGGCGAAGCTGCGCTGGAATTGTGGATACTGACAACTGACAACCGACAACTGACAACGCGCGGCGGAGCCGCGCTTTACAGTTGCGGTTTGAGCAGATCCGCGAGCGACTCCTTGATCCGCGACCAGCGCGGCCGGCGGAACCATTTGCGCAGCGTGACCTCCTCGCATTTGGCGAGGTCGTCGAAGAACATCCGGGTCATCTGTGCCCCGATCTCTT
>DATIZY010000138.1:0-3504 GCA_035516895.1 Thermoanaerobaculia bacterium
CTCCTCGCCGCTCTCACCTACCTCGGCACCATCGGCAAAAAGAAAGCGACGGCTCGCGTGCTCGTGACCAACATGGATCCTGCGCTCACCGCCGACTACCTCGACATGACGTGGGAGCTGCGCCGCGCCGGTATTCCGACGGAGCTCTACATCGGCACGGCGAAACAGCTCGGCAAACAGCTCAAGTACGCCGATCAGTACGAGATCTCGCTCGCGATTCTGTACGGATCGAACGAGAAGAACTCGGGCGAGGTGACCGTGAAAAACATGGCGGCCGGCCGTGCGAAAGCGGACAAGCTCGGCGACCGCAACGCGTGGCTCGCCGAGCGTCCGGGGCAGACGACGATCCCGCGCGCACAGTTGGTTGACGGCATTCGCCGGCTGCTCATGGAGATCGACGAGGCATGATCACCCTCGACGGCCGCTCATTGACGATCGAGCAGCTCGCCGAGGTGGCGCGCGATCCCAGCGCGCAGGTGCGGTGCGATCCCGCCACCAACGAGCGCGTCGCGAAAGCCGAAGCGCTCATCACCAAAATCGTCAAACAATACCGTGAAACATTTTCCGGCAGCACGTACGGCGTGACGACCGGGTTCGGCGAGTTCAAAGACAAGAAGATCCCGCCCGACGAGCTCGAAGAGCTGCAGCGAAACCTTCTGCTCTCGCACTCGGCCGGCGTCTGCGGCGGCGAAGCTGGCTACTTCGATGACGAGGTCGTGCGAGGCGCGCTGGTCACGCGCCTCAATGCGTTTCTGTTAGGCCACTCGGGCGTGCGGCAGACGATGGTCAAGGTCGTCGAGACGATGATCAATCGCGGGGTCGTTCCGCTCGTTCCGCTGAAAGGCTCCGTCGGTGCGAGCGGCGACCTCTGCCCTCTCGCCCACACGTTCGCCGTGCTCCTCGGCGCCGGAGAATTTCGTCTCGCCGGCGATTCGCATCCTCGCCCCGCCGCGGAGCTTCCCAAGCTCCTCGGTTTCGATCACGAGCTGATGAAGCCGACGTTCAAGGAAGGCCTCGCGCTGATCAACGGCGTCAACTATTCCGCCGCGATGCTCGCGTTAGGCGTGCTCGATGCGGAGCGTCTCGCCGATCTCGCCGACGGCGCGGCGGCGATGACGCTCGAGGCGATGTGCGGCTGCCGGCGCGCGCTCGATCCGAAGGTGCACGCCGCGCGGGGCCATCCGGGACAGATCAAGAGCGCGGCGCGCATGCGCGATCTCGTCGCTGGGAGCGTGCTGCTCGAGCGCGCGAACGCGGTGCAGGACGCGTATTCGCTCCGCTGCGCGCCGCAGGTCCACGGCGCGAGCCGCGATGCCATCGCGTACGCGCGCGCGGCGGCCGAGCGCGAGATCAACGCGGCCACCGACAATCCTCTGTTCTTTCCCGACTCCGGCGACGAGGCGTATTCGGCCGGCAATTTTCACGGCCAGCCGATCGCCATCGCCGCCGATCTCCTGACGATCGCGCTCGCCGAGCTGGCGAACATCTCGGAGCGCCGCGTCGCGATGATGCTCGACGCGAATCACAATCGCGGCTTGCCGCAGCACCTCACGACGAGGCCCGGAGTGAATTCGGGGCTGATGATCGCGCAATACACCGCCGCGTCGCTCGTCTCGGAAAACAAAGTGCTCGCCCACCCGGCGTCCGTCGATTCGATTCCGACGAGCGCCAACGCCGAAGACCACGTGTCGATGTCGACGCACGCCGCGCGAAAAATGCGTACGGTGCTGCGCAATGCCGAGAACGTGCTGGCGATCGAGTTTCTCGTCGCGGCGCAAGCGCTCGACTGGCGGGCCGGCATGGGCATCGATCCGCGAACCCCGCGGCGGGAGATGTCCCTCGGCGAGGCCGACGAACAGGCGCGAAGCTTCGCGTCGGTGCGTCCGAGCGACGTGATGAAATCGATCGCGCCCGCACTGCGCGATATGTATCGCCGCGTCCGCGACGCCTCGCCTGCGGTCGTTCGCGACCGGCAGCTCAGCGATGACGTACAGCGCGTGCACGACGCGCTGTTTTAGTGTGTGAGGTCCGGCTCGAGCCGGCCTTCATCAGACCGGTTGAAGGCGGTTCCACACACCTCAGTGCTGGAAGGCGTACGAGATCTTGAAAAACGCGGAGCGCGTCAGCGGCTGGAACGTCGCGTCGATCGGCATCACGCCGCGATCGTCGCCATAGCCGACGTACAGCACCGTCTGCCAGTTGAGTTTGTACGCGAACAGCACCTGCGACGCGAGATCGCCGCTGTGCTGATCGACATCGAACGTGTAGAGCGTTTGCGACTGATTCGTGCGCTGGTTCTGCAGGATGGTCCGCAGGAACATCTTCGCATTGAACGTGTACGTCGCACGGATACGCTCCACCTGCGAAGTGAAGAGGCGGTGCCGATTCATGGTGTCCGGCTCGTTGAGCCAGGCGATGCCCGAAGTCAGATCGATCTGCAGATGACTGGTCGGACGGATGGTGGCGAACGGCTCGAAATCGACGCCGCGCCCCGCGCGCACATTCGCGAAATCGACGCCCTGCCCGATCCAGCCGTTGAAGCCGAACTGTGTGAGGACCTTGTTGATCCCGAACTGCTCCTGGTAGTAGAGCCGGTCGGTCTGGAACATCCGGTCGCCGGCGCGCCAGTTCTCCCGCGCGATCCGCCACCGGCTGAACGACTGGAACTTTCCGTCGGCGCCGAAGCCGGCAGAAAACAGCCGGTACAGCTGGCTGCCGTCCTGCATCGAGTCGTACTCGGAGAAGCCGTAGAAGCGCACCCGGCTGAAAAAGCCGCTCTTCGGATAGATCGTGTATCCGAGCTCGTCGTAATTCGCGCGATACCCGACTTCCGGAACGAAGCCGATGTCGGCGCGGAAGTTGTCGCCGTAGTTCTTGTTGTCGCTGTAAAAATCCCACGTCTTCGACGAGTAGCTGTACGAGAGATCGGCGGCGTACGACTTCAGCCGCTGGCCGTTCCACTCCGACGCGAGATCGGGCCGATTCGGCGTCTGGCTGTCGCTCAGCAGCACCTCGCCGGTGATCGTGTTGCGGTCGGTCTTCCATTGAAAATCGGGACCGAATACCCGGTTGTAGCCGCCGCCATTGATCGAGCGATCGGTGGTGAGGAAGCTGACGTACGATCTGCCGAAATCGTGGCGGATGCGGAAAACCGCGTCGGTTGATGAGAAATCCTGCGGCGCGAAATTGGAGCCGAGCGGTCCGGGAATGATCACCGAGCCGCCGCCGCGGTCCTGCGCGACGAGGATCGTGTACGCGTTGTCGCCGATTTTTCCCGTGCTCCGCCCGCCCCATCGCGGAGCCGTGATCGTCCGCGTGTAGACGGCTTGAATCGGTGTGTTGAACAGCTCGTTGCCTTCGAGGAAGAACGGCCGCTTCTCCGGAAAGAAGATCGCGAATCGCTGGTTCGTCTGGATCACCGCCGTATCGGATTCAATCTGCGAGAAATCGGGATTGATCGTCGCGTCGATGGCCGTGTCGCGGTTCGGCGTGAATTTGACGTCA
>DATIZY010000139.1:0-17708 GCA_035516895.1 Thermoanaerobaculia bacterium
CAGGCGTCAGGTCTCAGGCGTCAGGTCTCAGGCGTCAGGTCTCGGGTCTCGGCCCTGAGGTCCGGGATCTGACCACCCGACCCTAACTCCCAACGCCTAACTCCCAACGCCTAACTCCTAACGCCTAACTCCTAACGCCTAACTCCTAACGCCTAAGGCTTGACGCCCGACGCCTGACGCCCGACGCCTGCCGCCTGACGCCTGACGCCTGACGCCTGACGCCTGACGCCTGTCCATCATAGACCGGGTCGGCGTCGGCGAGCAGTAGTATGTGAGTCGAAGGTTCGAATCGGATAATGTGCGCCCATGAAACGCACAGCCTGCCTGCTGTTTCTCGTCTCGATCGCAGGAGTCGCCGCGAGCGCACCGCCCGCCGAAGAGCGAGTGGCCTCGGACCCCACGCGCCCGTTCGCCGAAATGCGCTGGCGCATGATCGGCCCCTTCCGCGGCGGACGGACGGTCGCCGCCGTCGGAGTGCGCCAGCAGCCGAACGTTTTCTATATCGGCGCGAACGACGGCGGCGTATGGAAATCCGACGACTACGGCCGCATCTGGACGCCAATCTTCGACTCCCAGCCGACCGGTTCGATCGGGGCGATCGGCATCGCGCCGTCGGATCCGAATGTGATCTACGCCGGCTCCGGAGAAGGTCTGCAGCGCCCCGATCTCTCGACGGGCGACGGAATCTACAAATCGACCGACGCCGGCAAAACCTGGCAGCACCTCGGTCTCCGCGACGGCCAGCAGATTCCGATGATCGCCGTCGATCCGCGCGATCCCAATCGCCTGTTCGTCGCCGTGTTAGGCCATCCGTACGGACCGAACGAGGAGCGCGGCATCTTCCGCTCGACCGACGGCGGCCTGACATTCCAGAAAGTCCTCTACAAGGACGAGAACACGGGTGCGATGGACGTGGCGATCGATCCGTCGTCGCCCCCCACGATCTACGCCGTGCTCTGGGAAGCGCGGCAGGGTCCGTGGGAAAACGGTGCGTGGAGCGGTCCGAACAGCGGCCTCTACAAATCGACGGACGGCGGCACGACATGGAAGCAGCTCATGAACGGACTTCCGGGCGCAGCCGACGGCCTCGGCCGCATCGGCATCGAAGTGTGCCGCGCAAACCCGAATCGTCTTTACGCGGTCGTCGGATCGCGCCGCAACGGCGGCGTGTATCGCAGCGACGACGCCGGCGAATCGTGGCACCTCATGAATCCCGACGAGCGCCTTTGGGGCCGCGACGGCGACTTTCAGGAGATCCGCTCCGATCCGAAAAATCCCGACGTCGTCTACATCGCGAACGTCGTGACGTGGAAATCGACCGACGGCGGCAAGACCTGGAGCTCGTTCCGCGGCGCGCCCGGCGGCGACGACTATCACCGCATCTGGATCAATCCCGACAACCCGGCGACGATTCTGATCGGCTCCGATCAGGGCGCGATCGTCACCGTGAACGGCGGGCAGTCGTGGAGCAGCTGGTACAACCAGCCCACCGCCGAGTTCTACCACGTCAACACTTCGAACGAATTTCCATACCGCGTCTGCGGCGGCCAGCAGGAAAGCGGCTCCGCCTGCGTGTCGAGTCGCGGCAACGACGGCGAGATCACGTTTCGCGAATGGCATCCGGTCGGCGTTGAAGAATATGGATACGCCGTCCCGGATCCGCTCGATCCCGATCTGATTTTCGGCGGAAAGCTCGAGCGCTACGACCGCCGCACCGGCGACGTCACGCAAGTCGCGCCGAAGCCGCTGCGCGGGCCGGACTATCGCGCCGTGCGAACGCAGCCGGTGGTTTTTTCCGGCGCCGATCCGCACATCCTCTACTTCGCGTCGAACACGCTTTGGAAGACGACGGACCACGGAAACAGCTGGAGCGAAATCAGTCCCGACCTGACGAGAAAAGCCTGGGCCGTGCCGGCGAACGTCGGCAACTTCACGCCGGAGGTGAAGGTGACGCAGCGCGGCGTGATTTATACGATCGCGCCGTCGCCGCTCGACGTGAATCGCATCTGGGCCGGCACCGACGACGGACTCATTGACGTCACCACCGACGGCGGGAAAACGTGGCGCGACGTCACGCCGCCGCAGCTCGTGCCGTGGGCCAAGGTCTCGATCATGGAAGCGTCGCACTTCGATCCGCTCACCGCGTACGCGGCGATCAACACGTTCCGGCTGGATGATCTGCGGCCCCACATTCTTCGAACCCGCGACGGGGGAAAAACATGGACGGAAATAGTTAATGGTATTGATGATCATTCTGCGACCAATGTGATCCGTGAAGATCCGAAGACTCGCGGACTGCTGTTCGCCGGGACGGAGAATCAGGTCTATGTCTCGTTCGACGACGGCGATCACTGGCAGTCGCTGCGGCTGAACATGCCGGCGATCTCGATTCGCGATCTGAACATCCACGGCGACGACCTTGTCGCCGGCACGCACGGCCGCGGGTTCTGGATCCTCGATGACATCGAGCCGCTGCGGCAGCATGGAGCCGCTTCAGCCGGTCCGTTTCTCTTCAAGCCTGCAACCGCGTATCGCGTCCGGTGGAACAAAAATACCGACACGCCGCTGCCGCCCGACGAACCCGCCGGCGAAAATCCTCCCGACGGCGCGGTCATCGATTACTACCTCGGAGCCCCGGCTTCAGCCGGTCCGGTCACGCTCGAGATTCTCGATGCACACGGAAAAATCGTTCGGCGCTACTCGAGCACCGACGCTGTCGAGCCGCCGAAAGACACCGGCAACATCCCGTGGTACTGGATCCGTCCGTCGCGCATGCTCTCCGGCGCGCCGGGCATGCATCGATTCGTGTGGGACCTGCACTACACGCCCGCGCCGGGCATTCGGCCGAGCTATCCCATTGCAGCGATCGCGTACAACACGGCGCCCGCGCCGACCTCGCCCTGGGTCCTGCCGGGCACCTACACGGCCCGCCTAACAGCGAACGGCAGGACAGTGACGCGGCCGCTCGTCGTGAAGATGGACCCTCGCGTCAAAACGCCTCACCAGGCGCTGCAACAGCAGTTCGATTTGTCGATGCAGATGTACGACGGCATCGTTGCCGCGACAACGGCGCTGGAACAGTTGCGCGGCGCTCAGCCGCGCATCGCCGGCACCCAGCTCGAGCCGAAGGGCGCAAGCCTCCTCGGCGAGCCCGCCCGCGAATTCGGTGCGCCGCCGCGCCAGCCGGGCCAGCCGGAGACGCTGACCAGCATCGTCGCGTCACTGCGCGCCGTGATGTCGCTCCTGCAACAGTCGGATGTCGCTCCTCCCGCGCAGGTTGTTGCGGCCGCCGCAAATCGCAAGGCTGCGCTTGAGGAAGTGATGCAGCGATGGAATGCCTTCAAGAGGGAGGCGAAGATCGGCCAATGAGGTAGACTTCCGGGCACGCCTCCATGCTTCAGCAAGAGCGCCGGCGTTTTCATCGCGTGACCCTTCGACAGCCGATCCGCGCCTTCGCGGGTGCGGTCGCCGTGCAGCTCATCGACGCATCGATCGCCGGTCTCCGCGTCATTCATCAGAATCCCCTTCCGCCCGCCGGCTCGACGTGCCGCATCATGTTTCAATCGGACTTCGGGCCGATCAGCGTCGACTGCGAAGTGGTGCACACCGAGCCACTCTCCGGCTCGTATCAGACCGGATTGCGCGTGCTCGCGGCCGACCGCCAGTCGCAGGAGCGGCTGCGCGAGATGATCGCCGTGCTCTCGACGAAGAAGCGCACCAACAACAACGAGCACTGAGTAGCGCGGACGCTGCGTTCGGCTACGATGTCTGGCGCCGATGCAGCCCATCGATCTCGTGATCATCGCCGCCTATCTCGCGGCGATCCTCGCGATCGGCTTCTGGTGCCGGAAACGCCAGAAGACGACGCGGCATTACTTTCTCGCCGGACGTCAGCTGCCGTGGTGGGCGATCTCCGGATCGATCGTCGCAACGGAGACCTCGGCGATCACATTCGTGTCGATTCCCGGCCTCGCGTACGCGCGCGGCGGTGACTTCACGTTTCTCCAGCTCGTCCTCGGTTATCTGTTAGGCCGCATCGTCATCTGCATCGTCTTCATCCCGGCGTACTTTCGCCGCAGCCTGCTGACGATTTACCAGCTGCTGCAGACGCGGTTCGGTCCCCGGGTGAAGAGCCTCGCCGCGTCGCTCTTCATCGTCATGCGAACGATCGCCGACGGCGTCCGGCTTCTGCTGACCTCCGGCGTGATGGCCGCGGTGTGGCACGCGTTCATCCCGCGCATGCCGATCGCTCACACGACGGCGATCTCGATCGTGATCGTCGGCGGCGTGATGCTGCTCTTCACGACGGCGGGCGGAATGGAAGCCGTCGTATGGACCGAGGTGCTGCATGTGGGCGTGTACATCATGGGAGCGATCGCCGCGGTGACACTGCTGCTGCAGATGATCCCCGGGGGACTGCACGGCGCGGTGGCGATCGGTCGCGAGTACGGCAAGTTCCGCATCTTCGATTTCTCGCTCGACTTCACGCGGCCCTACGTTTTCTGGGCGGGCGTGATCGGCGGCTGCTTCCTCAACATGAGCACGCACGGAACCGACCAGTACATGGTGCAGCGGTATCTGTGCACGACCAGCTCGAGAAAGGCATCGGTGGCGCTCCTCGTCTCGGGCCTCGTGATCCTCGTTCAATTCATCGGATTTCTTTTCATCGGCGCGCTTCTCTTCGCGTTCTACCATCCGTTCGCGCTGCCGTCGTACGCGGCCGGACCCGCGGCCGCTCCGTTCGCGAAACCCGATCTCGTGTTTCCCGACTTCATCATCAATCACGTTCCGAGCGGCCTGTCGGGGCTGATCATCGCCGCCGTGCTCGCCGCGGCAACGTCGCCATCGGTGAATTCGATCGCCGCGACGGCCGTGAACGATCTGTACCAACCATTGGTACAGCACAAAAGCGACGCGCACTATCTTCAGGCGTCGCGGATTCTGACCGTGATCGCCGGCATCGCACAGATCGCCGTCGCCCTCGCACTGATCCGCGTGCAGGACTCGGCCGTCAACACGGCGCTCGGCGTCGCCTCGCTCATCAATGGCCCGATCCTCGGCGTGTTCCTGCTCTCGGCGCTCAATCGCGAAGGCACCGCCGCGGCGTTCTCCGGAATGCTGATCGGAATCGGCGTCGTGACCGCGGTGTGGCTCTGGACGCCCGTCGCATGGCCGTGGTATGCGGTGATCGGAAGCCTCACAACGCTCGCGGTCGGATTCGTGCTGTCGGCTCCGTCCGTGCGAGAGACGACTGCGGCCCTCGAGTAGTTCGGGGCCGCGCGATTCGAAGTTCGCATTCGATCCCCTGGATTGGAAGTTCAAACGGAACGGCGACAAAGCCAACGGCCACGGCCAACCGCGTGCCCACGAACCGCGAACAGCCAGCCGCGAACGGCAAGCCGGGAACTAGAATGCTGCGATGCTGAACCGCCGCGATTTCGCCCGCCTGTCACTCGCCGCCGTTGCCGCCACCGCGGTCGCCCCGTCGCCGCGGACGACGACGATCAAGCCGAAGCACCTCTCCGCCGGCGACACGGTCGGCCTGGTGCTGCCGGCGACCGCTGCGTTCGAAGCAGACGAGATCGACTTCGCGCGCGATCAGATGCAGGCGATCGGATTCAAAGTGGTCATCGGCCCGCATGCGTTCGACAAATGGGGCTACTTCGCCGGACACGATCGCGATCGCGCCGCCGACATCAACCAGATGTTCGCCGACGATCGCATCGACGGCATCGTCGCGTACACCGGCGGATGGGGATCGCCGCGCGTTCTGCCGTACCTCGATTTCGACCTCATCGCGCGCAAGCCGAAAGTCTTCATGGGCTACAGCGACATCACCGCGCTGCTCAATCCGATCCATCAACGCACGGGGCTCGTCACGTTTCACGGACCGGTCGGCGAATCGACGTTCGATCCGTACACGCTCGACAACTTCAAGCGCATCGTGATGACCGCCGCTCCGGCGGGACTGCTCGAGCCGCCGCCGAAGAAACCGAACGAGCTCGTCGACCGCACGAACCGCATCATTCAGCTCGCGCCGGGCAAAGCGAGCGGGCCGCTCGTCGGCGGGAATCTCACCATGGTGCACTCGCTCATGGGAACGCCGTACGAGGTCGACACCGCCGGCGCGATTTTCTTTCTCGAAGACGTCGATGAGGAGCTCTATCGCATCGATCGCATGCTGACGACGCTCGCGTTAGGCGGAAAATTCTCGCGCATCGCCGGCCTCATTTGGGGCCGCTGCAGCCGCTGCTCGGTGAAGGGTCCGACGTTCAGCCTCGAGGAGATCCTGCGCGACCGCTTCGGCTCGCTCAGCGTGCCGGCGATCTCCGGACTCTCGTTCGGCCACATCGAGCAGAAGCTCGTGATGCCGATCGGCGTGCAGGCAACGCTCGACGCGGACGCGGGAACGCTGCGCATCGACGAGCCGGCCGTCAGCTGAGAGGGGCGTTCGGCCGGCGCCGGTCGTTCGACTCCCGCTTGCCGACTACTGCCCTGCCGCGACCGATCGATAGCGCGCGGGCGTCGTACCGGTGATCTCCTTGAACGCGCGCGAGAAGTGCGGCTGATCGGAAAATCCGGCATCGAGTGCGATTTCCGCGAGCGTCACCTCGGGATCGCGCAGACGCTCACACGCAAATTCGATCCGGAGCCTCCTCTGCTCCTCGGCAATGCTGCGATGGTAGAAGCGGCGGAAGACGCACGAGACGCGCTCGGGCGACTGGCCGACGGCCGCGGCGATGTCCTCCAGCGTGAGCCGCATGCGGAAGTCGCTGCGCAGCATCTCATCGACGCGGTCGAGCCAGCCCGGCCGGACCACCTCGGGCCGGTCCCTGCGACGGAGGCACGCGAGGACCTGCAGCATCAGACCCTGAATGGCGAGCGAAGAGCACGCGTCGGTGCCCCGAAACTCGCCGTACAGATTCGCGAGCACGCCGCCGATGGGACCGCCGTCGACGTGCAGCAGCGAGCCGGGAACGTCAACGCCGTAGTGAGCGCGGACCGTCGGAACGTCGAGCTCGATCGCGAAACATCGCGACGTCGATTCGATCCGCACGCTGTGTTCGATGAGCGGCGGATGAAAGACGACCGAGCGCGCGCCGCACCGCAGCTCCGAGTTGCACGCGCTCTCGCGATACGAGCCGCTCATCAGCCATGCGAGGAGCGCCGTGCCGTGCGTATGAGATTCGAGTGTCGTACCGGTGTCATAGAACACCTCGTGACACACAATGCCCGTTTCTCTGCGGCTGCGAACCACTCCCTGCACGTTTGTCGGAGTCACACCCATTCATACGAAGCAATTCGTCGATGGTTAGCAATCAAAGTGTTCCGTTACTGTCCTTTAACGCACAGAGTGCAAAGGCATTGCGGGCGGCAAGACGCATCGCCGCGCGCAACGCACTTTGTGCAGCGTGAAACGTTTTCTGCCGCTGCTGCTCGTGCTCATCGCTCTTCCGCTGCAGGCCGCCGACGCGGTCTACGACTCGTCCGGCGGCCATGCGTGTTTTCTCGATCTGCTGAAAAAAAGCGGATGGGGACTCGCAGGTCCGTACGAGCGCGCCGCGTTCATCATCGAGAACAATGACGGAACATTCGGCTGCGTCGACTGGCCGTCGATTCACATCTTCCATTCGGAGACGTACCACGGAGCGATTCCTCCGAACGCCGTCGCAATCGCGCACACGCATCCGGCGCAGTTCATCTATCCCTCGGAACGCGACGGCGAAGAGGCGACGCGGCTCGGCCTGCCGATCTACACGATCACGATCCGCGGCGTGTACAAGTCTCTGCCCGGCGTCCAGCGCGCGCTGATGATCGTCAA
The DNA here is from genome assembly GCA_035516895.1 of Thermoanaerobaculia bacterium. Classification (GTDB taxonomy): domain Bacteria; phylum Acidobacteriota; class Thermoanaerobaculia; order Gp7-AA8; family Gp7-AA8; genus Gp7-AA10. The sequence goes on from DATIZY010000139.1 coordinate 7,823, forward strand.
CCGCCAGTCGTGGATCCGCGCGACGCCGCACCTAACGGCGGGGCTGCGGCCGGATCGCGTCGCGGGCAATGTCGACGGCAACGGAGTGACGAATAAATGACACGGAGACGATGAGCCGCATCGTTCCTTTCTCCTTCACCACCACTCCGCGATAGCCCTCGAACGCTCCCTCGGTGATCAGCACCATGTCGCCCGGCTCCACGAACGGATGCGGCACGAGCTCCGCCTCGGTGAGCTGCAGGTCGTGCAGCTGCTCGAGCTCCGTGGCGATCTCCGCCGGATCGGGCGGCTCGAGGATGTTGACGACGACGTTGCTCTTCAGGGCGTGCATTCGCTCGTCGCGTCCGCCGCGGAAGAATACATATCCGCCGAACAGCGGCAGATACGACACGAGCGTTCTGCCGGCGCGCTTCGTTCGCTTCTCCATCTGCGGCAGATACACCGGCACGCCGTGTTCGCGAAGATAGCGTGCGAGAAGTTTTTCCTGGCGGCTCTTCGTGTGCGCCACCCACCACGGCTCGCGCATTTCGAAGATCGCATCGGGAAACGCGTCCGGCTCGCGCTTGAGGATCGGCACCGCGCGGAGCGTAGCGTAAAATCCGCGCATCGTGTCCAACGCGGCCTCCGTCCTCATCGTCGACGATCACGCACTCGACCGGAAGCTGCTCACCGCCTACCTCGCGCCGGAAGGCTATTCGATCGACACCGCGGTCGACGGCGTCGAAGCGTGGGGCAAGCTCCAGTCCGAGCCCGAGCGTTTCGACGTCGTGCTGCTCGACCGCACGATGCCGCGCATGAACGGCATGCAGCTGCTCACCCGGATGAAGGAAGAGGAGCATCTGCGAACCGTGCCGGTGATCATGCAGACGGCGCTCGCCGGACGCGATCAGATCCTCGAGGGAATTCGCGCCGGCGCGTACTACTACCTCACGAAACCGTACGACGTCGAAATGCTCCGGTCGGTCGTGCGCACCGCGGTCGCGGATCATGAGGGCTATCGCGAGCTGCAGCAGCAGGTGAAGAAAGGGTTCGACAGTCTCCGCCTGCTCGACAACGCGGTGTTCACCTTCCGCACCGTCGATGACGCCCGCGCGCTTGGCGCTCTGCTCGCGAACGCGTGCCCCGATCCGGGCGCGACGGTCATCGGTCTCACGGAGCTCCTCGTCAACGCCGTCGAGCACGGAAACCTCGGCATCACCTACGAGGAAAAATCGAGCCTCTACGCGAGCGGCGGATGGAGCGATGAAGTGGCGAGGCGGCTCGCCATGCCGGAGAACACGTCGAAGCGCGGACAGCTCTCCTTCGAGCGCGCCGGCGGCGAGCTGCGATTCACGATTCGCGACGAAGGCCGCGGCTTCGACTGGCAGCGCTACCTGCACGTCGACCCACAGCGCGCGCTCGACACGCACGGCCGCGGCATCGCCATGGCCAATCGCCTCAGCTTCAATCGCATCGAGTATCGCGGCTGCGGCAACGAGGTCGTGGGCACGGTGGAGTGCCGTTGACCGTCGGCCGGGAGACACAGTCAACCAAGAACTGCGACGAAACCGGCTGAAGCTGGTGCTCCATGAAGGCTACGAAACCGGCTAAAGACAGCGCTCCAGGCAAACGGCCGACGAATTGGCCTTCCTACGTCGTCGCGCGCGGCTGAACCGTCGGCGACAGTCGCGGCTCGACAGCTGTCGGCGATTTGATCACGTTCATCGCCGTCGCGAGCATCGCACTGACATCGGCGACGTTCGCGGGAACGATCATCGACGTTCCGCTCTTCGCCAGCTCGCCAAACTGTTTGATGTACGCCTCGGCGATGCGCAGCTGCATCGCCTCCGGGCCGCCGGGAATCTTCATCGCCTCCGCGACGCGGCGGATGCCTTCGGCGGTCGCCGTGGCCACCGACAGAATCGCAGCGGCCTGACCTTCGGCCTCGTTGATGTTCTGCTGCTTCTTCGCTTCCGACGCCTTGATGACCTGCTGCTTGTCGCCCTCGGCCGCGTTGATGGCCGCGTCGCGCTGGCCTTCCGACGCCAGAACGACCGCGCGCTTCTCGCGCTCGGCGCGCATCTGCTTTTCCATCGCCGCCAGGACGTCCTTCGGCGGAGTGATGTTCTTGATCTCGTAGCGCAGCACCTTCACGCCCCACGCTTCGGACGCCTTGTCCACTTCGCTCACGACCTGCATGTTGATGTTGGTGCGCTCTTCGAACGTCTTGTCGAGATCGATCTTGCCGATCTCGCTGCGCAGGTTCGTCTGCGCCAGCTGCGAGATCGCGTAGTTGTAATCGGTGATGCCGTAGGACGCACGCTCCGGATTGAGAACCTTGATGTAGAGAACGCCGTCGACCGCCACCTGCACGTTGTCCTTGGTGATGCAGATCTGCTCGGGCACGTCGAGGGCGATCTCCTTCAGCGAGTGCTTGTAGCGGACGCTGTCGAGGAACGGAATGAGGATGTGAAAGCCCGCCTGCAGCGTATCGGAGTATTTCCCGAGGCGTTCCACAACCCAGGCTTGTTGCTGTGGAACGACGCGGGCGATCCTCGACACGAGGATGATCGCGAAAATCGCGAGAACGAGTGTTACGACTACGCCACCCATAGGACTCCTTTCGCCGGCCTAACCGGCCTTTACGTGAAGCACTAACCCCTCGACGGTTTCGACGACGCAGCGTTGTCCACGAACGAGCGCCGTCTCGCCGACATTCCGAGCGTTCCATGTGCTGCCGCGCATCTCCGCCTTACCGAACCCTGCCGCGGGAATGTCCTCCATGGCGACCGCCTTCTCGCCGACCATCGTGTCGACGACGATGGTGCGGCTGAGCTTCAGCTTCCTCACGACAAGCGGTCTGATCAGCAGCAGAGTCACGAGCGAGAACAGCGTGAAGATCAGCAGCTGCGCCCACAACGGCAGATCGAGGTGAACGGCGACGAGGATCGCCACGAGGAATGCTCCAGCGGCGAAAAACGCGCTGTGCAGCGTCGTCGTGACGAACTCGAGCGCCAGAAAAAAGAAGCCGATGAGCGTCCAGATCCACCAGTCCATATAAAAATTTTTTTCGTGGAAGCGGCGCGGATTTTACCTTATGCTGCCGCGATCCCTTGAACGTCCGAGGACAATCAAAAACATGAAAATTCGCATTGCTGTCGCGCTTGCCGTGTCTGTACTCGTCGCATCGACGCTCTCCGCTCAATGCGTGGCGCTCACAGGCGCCACCTACACGCAAAACTTCGATTCGCTCGCGTCCAGCGGAACCTCGGGCAGCGTACCGGGCGGCTGGGCGTTCGCCGAAACCGGCACCAACGCGAACGCGCTCTACACCGCGGGCACCGGCAGCAGTAACGCCGGCGATACGTACAGCTTCGGTTCCACGGGATCGACCGACCGCGCGTTCGGTACGCTCCTCAGCGGATCGCTGACGCCGACGATCGGGGCCTGCTTCACGAACAACACCGGCACCACGTTGACTTCACTGAACGTCGCGTACACCGGCGAGCAGTGGCGCCTGGGCACCAGCGGCCGCGCGGACCGCCTCGATTTTCAGTACAGCACGTCGGCCACGTCGCTGACGACCGGCACGTGGACCGATGTCGATGCTCTCGATTTCTCCTCTCCGAACATCACGGCGGCGGTCGGAGCGCTCGACGGCAATGCGTCCGGCAATCGCTCCGCAATCTCATCGACGATCAGCGCCCTCGCGATTCCCGACGGTGCGACATTCTGGATCCGCTGGAGCGACTTCAACGCAAGCGGCGCCGACGACGGACTCGGCGTCGATGATTTCTCGCTGAGCACCGGCGGAAGCGTCGTCTCCTCGATTTCGATCAACGACGTCACCGCGAACGAAGGGGACAGCGGAACGACGACCTTCCACTTCACCGTCTCGCTGACTCCGGCGGCGGCGACCGATGTGACGTTCGACATCTCGACAGCCGACGGGACGGCGACAGCAGGATCCGATTACGTCGCGAAATCGCTCACGGCCCAGACGATCCCCGCGGGTTCGACGAGCTACGGCTTCGACGTTCTCGTCAACGGCGACACGACTTTCGAGAATGACGAGACGTTCGTGGTCAACGTGGCCAACGTCACGCCGGGCATCAACGTCGTCAAAGCGCAGGGAACCGGCACGATCCAGAATGACGATTCCTCCGGGCCGCCGCTCGTGCCGCCCGGCACGGTCGTGATCAGCCAGGTCTACGGCGGCGGCGGCAATTCGGGTGCGACGATCAAGAATGATTTCGTCGAGCTCTACAACCGCAGCAACGCCGACGTGCTGCTCGACGGCTGGAGCGTGCAGTACACCGGCGCGACGGCGTCGTTCCCGAACGGCCTGACTCCGCTCACCGGCACGATTCACGCGCACAGCTACTTCCTCGTCGGGGAGGCGGCGGGCGCGGGCGGCACCGTCGATCTGCCCACTCCCGACGTCATCGGCGCGATCCCGATGGGCGCCACCGCGGGGAAGATCGCGCTGGTGCAGTCGGCCGTTGGGCTGAGCGGCAGCTGTCCGACCGGAGCGAACATCAGCGACTTCGTCGGCTACGGCAACGCGTCGTGCTCCGAGGGCACCGCGACCGGACTGCTATCCAACACGACCGCGGTGTTCCGGCTGTTAGGCGGCTGCAAGGACAACAACGCCAACGCGACCGACTCCTTCGTCGCGCCGCCGGCGCCCCGCAACTCCGCTTCGCCGGCCGGACCCGATTGCAGCAGCGCGGTGGAGACATTCACGCCGCATGTCATGATCACCCAGGTCTACGGAGGCGGCGGAAACTCCGGTGCGACGTTCTCCAATGATTTTGTCGAGCTCTACAACCCGACCAGCGCTTCCGTCGACCTCACCAACTGGTCGATCCAGTACACGTCATCGACCGGAAACACCTGGGGGACGAGCACGGTGCCGATCGGCGGCACGATTGACCCGGGCGAATACTTCCTGATCGCGCTCGCATCGGGCGGCTCCAACGGCACGGCGCTTCCGTCGGCGCGCGTGAACGGCGACATCAACCTGTCCGCATCCAGCGGCAAGGTGCTCCTTGCGAGAACGACTGACGGCCTGATCGGAAACTGCCCCGTCGGCGATCCGTCGCTCGTCGACCTCGTCGGCTACGGCGCCGCTGACTGTTACGAGGGCGGCCTCAACGCGCCCGGACTGTCGAACACCACTGCACTGATCCGCAATGGCGACACGAATCAGAACAGCGTCGACTTCGCCACCGGCACACCCGATCCGCAGCGCGGCAGCGGCGCGCCGATCGATCTGCCGCCATTCATCACCAGCGTCGACCCCGTCGGCGCCGACGCCCCCTTCGACGCGAGCATCACGATCAACTTCAGCAAGAGCGTGAACGTCTCCGGCTCGTGGTACAGCATCGCCTGCTCGCAAACGGGCATCCACAGCGACGTCGTCGTGAACCCGGCCTTCGGCCAGACGGCATACATCCTCACGCCCAACGTGACGTTCGCGCCGAGCGAGAACTGCAGCGTCCACATCGCGAAGGATCTCGTCGTCGAATCGTCGGGCCTCGCGCAGAGCCTCACGGAAGACACCGACTTCACGTTCACGATCGCGAGCGGCCCCGACTCGACCGACTCGAGCGATTTGAGTCTCGTCATGGGCAACCCGACGAACGCATCGCTCGCGGATCCCGACAACTACCTCATGACCAAGCCGGAATTCACCGAGTCGTACAATCGCGACAGCGGCCGTCCGAACTGGGTGAGCTGGCATCTCACGGACGCATGGAGCCCGTCGGCAAATGCGACCGGCCGCACCGACACCTTCCGCCCCGACCCCGCGATCCCGTCCGACTGGTATCGCGTGCTGCACACCGATTTCTCCGGCTCCGGATTCGATCGCGGCCACATGTGCCCCAGCGCCGACCGCACGGCTGACGTGGCGATCAACGAGGCCACATTCCTGATGTCCAACATGGTCGCGCAGGCGCCGGACAACAATCAGGGTCCCTGGGAAACGCTGGAGAGCTATCTCCGCACGCTTCTGCCGGCGAACGACGTCTACATCGTCGCCGGTCCGGCAGGTCAGGGCGGCATCGGCAGCAATGGCCCGTGTCAGCCGACCTGCTCCACGACCATGACCGTGGCGAACGGCCATGTCGTCGTCCCCGCGTACACCTGGAAAGCCGCGCTCGTCGTGCCCAAGGGACTCACGAATCCGTCGTCGGTCACCGCCGGCACGCGCACCATCGCCGTGATCATGCCGAACGTGCAGGGCATCCGCGGCGACGACTGGACGAAGTACGTCACGACCGTCGACGCCGTCGAGTCGCTCTGCAGCTGCCAGATCTTCTCGAACGTGCCGGACGCCGTCCGCAACGCAATCAACGGCGGCACGAACGGCGTCAATCCGCCGGGCGCCGGCAACGAATCGGTCTCCGATACCGAAGACACCCCGGTGTCCTTCGCTCTCAGCGCTGCAAGCCCCGACGGATCCGCTCTCACCTACAACATCGTCACCGGCCCGGCACACGGCACGCTCAGCGGCACGGACGCGAATCAAACCTACACACCGGCACCCGACTTCAACGGAACCGACTCGGTCACGTTCAGTGTCACGAACGGCAGCACGACATCGAACACCGCGACGGTGACCATCAGCGTGTCCGAGGTGAATGATCCGCCGGTGGGGGCGGATGATGTGAAGAGCATCGACGAGGACACCACCCTCACCTTCCCCGCCTCGGATCTCACCACCAACGATTCCGCCGGTCCGGCAAACGAAAGCTCGCAGACGCTCACGGTGACGTCCGTCGGCACCGCGACGCACGGCGCGGTCTCGCTGGCCAGCGGTCAGATCACCTACGTTCCATCGTCGAACTACAACGGACCCGACGCGTTCACGTACACCGTCTGCGACAACGGCACGACCGCCGGAGTATCCGACAGCAAGTGCGCGACGGCGACGGTCAACGTCACTGTCAATCCGGTCGACGACGCACCGACGATCGCAGCAGTCGGCGACAAGACCATCGTCGGAGGTACGACGCTCACGTTCACGGCGACCGCGTCGGATGTCGACTCGACGAATCTGACGTTCACCCTCGATGGCGCGCCCGCGGGCGCAGCGATCGGCGCAACGACCGGAGTGTTCACCTGGACGCCGACAGCGGCACAATTCGGCGCGGCCTACACGTTCCACGTCGTCGTCAGCGACGGCTCGCTGACCGCGCAAACGCCGGTCACGGTCGTCGTCGAGGCGACCCCCGCGATCCACTTCGCCGGCGGCCCGTTCACGTACGACGGCACGCCGAAGTCATTCGCGGTCAGCGTAGTGCCTGCCGTTTCAGGATCGTTCATCGTCACGTATGACGGCTCGCCCGCTCCGCCGACGGCGGCGGGTGCTCACAATGTCGTCGCGCTCTTCACCAGCAGCGATCCGCTGTACACCAACGCCTCGGCCACTGCAGTGCTGACGATCAATCCGGCAACGCTGACGATTCGCGCGAACGATGCGTTCAAGCTCTTCACGCAGACGCTGACGTTCAACGGGAGCGAGTTCACCGCGACGGGTCTCGCCGCGGGCGACAGCGTTTCGAGCGTGACGCTCGCGAGCGCGGGTTCCGCGGCAAACGCGGCGGCCGGCAGCTACGACATCGTTCCGAGCGCAGCGATCGGCAGCGGCCTGTCGAACTACACGATCGTTTATCAGAACGGAACGCTCACCGTTGCGCCGGCCGGCTTCGTCGCGCTCGACACGGTCCTGATCAGCGGCAACGCGCTCTTCGACAGCTTCGATTCGACCGTCGGGCCGTACTCGAAGACGACCGCAACCGACGCATCGAGTCTCACGGCCAACGGCGGCGTGATCGTGAATGGCGGCACGGTCAAAGGCAGCGTGCTGTCGACCGGCGGAAGCGTGACGCTTCAGGCGGCATCCGTGACCGGCGATGTTTCCGCCGGCACGACGATCACGAAGAACGCCAGCAGGATCGATGGCACTCTGACCGATCATCACCCGTTCCCGGCGATCGCCGCTTCCCCCGTCGCGAGCTGCGGCGCGTTCAGCGGAACGAGCGGCATCACCGGTCACTTCACGTACGACGCCGCGCACGGAGATCTGACGATCAGCGGCAACAACACAGTCACGCTCGCCGCCGGCAGCTACTGCTTCCACAACGTCACCCTGACCGGCGCGTCCGCATTGACGGTTGCCGGACCGGTGGCGCTCAACCTCACGGGCGAGCTGACGGCATCCGGAAACGTGATGATCAATGCGACGCACAATCCGGCGAATCTCCAGATTGCCACGAGCCACGCCGGCGGCTCCGGCGTGCTCGTCAGCGGCACCGGCAGCATCTACGCGAGCATCTATGCTCCGGCCTCGGGCGTGACGACCTCGGGCAATGTTGCGTTCTTCGGATCGCTCTTCGCCAAATCGCTCACGATTTCAGGAAATCCGGGGATGCATTACGACACTTCGCTGGAGCAGGTCTGGGGAGCGAGGGTTCCACGGTGACCCCGAATGGACATATGTTGATGAAGTGCGTGACGAGGAATGGATCGCCACTGGCCCGCACCGGTTCCTCGAGTGCTGGTGCGGGCACAGTGAGCCGCTCGATCCGTCCGGAAAGACGCTCGACTTCAAAATCGACCGCACGCACCGCTGGGTGAACCTCGGCTGCCCGGACGGGTGCCGCGAACAGAATCGCGTGCACGGACACGTGCACGTGCATTGCCCGGAGTGCGCGCGCAAGTCGGCGAAGGGCACTTGCTGCACGCCGGCGTAGTTAGACAACCGTAGAAACACATTGCGACATGCCCGGTCCGAACATCCACGGCTGATGGCCGCAGAACGCTAAACGAGCGGGTGTTAGACTGAGCTCGCGATGCGCCCATCCGCACAAATGACATTCGTGGAGACGCATGTGTGTGAGGTCCGACACTGCGACAACTACGAATCCGCGGCGGATCTCCACGTGCTTCGCGCACGAGTCGTACGTTCCCACACGCAATCGAAACGCCATTTTCAAGTTAGTCGACGCCTTCGCCAAATGCGGTAGAAAGTAGCGAACTAAAACCAGCGATCTCGATGGACGACGCGGCTTACCACTTCACACCCGACCTGTTGAACCTTCTCGTGCAGACCATCCCGCGGCTCTGCCGATCGAAGAACGACGTCCTCATGTTCTTTCGCAGTGCCGGTGTCGCGAAGCGGCACGTCGGCGACCTCGCCGCGATCGTTCAACGCGATAAGGACAGCATCACGAAGTTCGAGCTCGCCCGCCGGGTGCTCGAGCGCATCAACGCCGAAGGCGACAACGCCCTTGCTGCCAGACGCGAGGTGATCAAGCGCGTCGTCGAGTTCGAGGATTTTTCTTCCTGCTGGCCCAACGACCTCCTTGAAGCGCAAGGTCTCGTCGCACAGATCCGACGCGTGGTCAACGTGAAGGATTCCTTCACGCGCATGAACATTGAACGCGAGAAGGAACGGGAGCAGCGCCAGAAGACACACCAAGCGAAGATGGCCAGGATCCAGAAGCGCAACGACGAACGCGCTGCCATCCGCAAGGATTTTTTTGCGCTCTTCGCCGAGACGAACCCGCAGAAGCGAGGCAAAGCGCTCGAAGGCATTCTCAACCGGCTGTTCAAGGTCGAAGAGATTCTGATTCGCGAAGCATTCACTCTCCGTGGGAACGCCGGCGAGGGGGTTGTCGAGCAGATCGATGGCGTGGTCGAGATCGACGGCCACGTCTACCTGGTCGAGATGAAGTGGTGGAACGAGCCGCTCGGCGTCGGCGATGTGTCGTCACACATCGTTCGTCTCTACGGACGAGGTGACGCCCGCGGCATCTTCATCTCCAGCTCCGGCTACACCGAACCGGCCGTGTCGACGTGCAAGGATGCGCTGCATCAGAAGGTCGTGGTCCTGTGC
>DATIZY010000140.1:0-7073 GCA_035516895.1 Thermoanaerobaculia bacterium
GCACGGCGCAGCCGTGCCCTACACCCACATTCATGTTGTAGGGCACGGCTGCGCCGTGCCGAACTCCCGGTCGTCTGCCTTCCATCGGAGCCGCCTCTCAAACCGCTCGCGCCACGGGGTGACTGCGCAGCTCCGCGAGCCTGCGGCGAATGCGCTCGCGCGCCGGAACCAATCGCGCAGAGAACCGCTCTTCCTCGTACAGCGCAATGAGCGGGCCGAGGGAATCGGCGATTTGCGGCTCCTTCGTGCGAAGCTCTTCGAGCGCCTCTTCCATCGTCATGGTCGGACCGATTTCGATCCCGCGCTCGCGCAGGTGATCGCGAAGCAGCTCGAATGCGGGACGACGGCGATTGGCGACCCAGATCGTGATCACCGCGAGCAGCGCGAACGCGGCGGCGGCGGCAAGAGCGCGCGGCTTCAAGAGATTCACCGCCGCCGCGCGCGTCGAGTGATTGAGTCCGATGACGAAGTCGCGGGCGTCGGCGATGACTTCGGCGGCGAGCGCGATCTGGTCGGCGAGTCCGAACGTCAGGATGTAGCGGTCCCAGAAGTAGTTGATCGAATCGCTGAGCGCCGACGCGTACGCGGAGATCAGCCCGGTCTGCATGCCGCCGGGGCGCAGGCTCGCCGGCGTCGGATCGAACGTGCGCCAGCCGTTGCCATCGAACGCTTCGACCCACGCGTGCGCGTCTTCGCGGCGCAAGACGAAGTAGCCGGTCAGCGGATTGAGCTTGCCGCCGTAGAAGCCGCCGACGATGCGCGCCGGCGTGCCAAGGGCGGTGAGCAGCGCGACCATGCCGGCGGCGAAGTACTCGCAATGGCCGCGATGCTCGCGCAGCAGGAACTCGTCGACGTTCATCCGATGGCCGATCTTCGCCGGATCGGGGACGTATTGAAAATGCGTGGACAAATACGACTCGATCTTCGTGGCCTGCTTCATCGGATCGGTCTGATCGCCGACGATCCGATGCGCCATCGCCGCGACCTCCGGCGTGATCGGATAGTTCGACACCGGCACGCGCCCCACCTCGAGCGGCGACGTCTCGCGGGCCAGGCGCACGTCGTAGGTAATGATGTCGCCGCGCGACTGCCACGCCGTGTAGATGTCGTGCGTCGGATACTCGAAAATCTGCGGCACGCCGATCACTTCGAACGTTCCCACCGGCAGGAAGAGGCGCGTGCCGAGGATGAAACGCTGCTGCACGGTTGCGCGGCGAGTGAATCCCGACGGGCGCGCGACGCGTGTCACACCGTCGTCCGTCTCGAGCTGCACGAAATCGCGGCGGCCCTGCAGCCAGACGTTGTTTTGAAAACGCTCGTAGACCGCGCCGCGCAGGCGCAACGGCGTGAAGAACGGGATCGCTTCCTGCCCCATCCAGATGCGACTGACGACCGTCGCATCGTTGGCGATCGTTCGCTGATCGTTGAAATTGATCGAGTCGCTGAGGCCGGTCGACGTCGTATCGCTGCCGCGCGCGATGCCCGGCACGAGCGGATTTCGCACGCGCGGCAGCACGGGGAAGAGCAGCATGCCGATTGCCGTGGTGCCGACGACGTAAAACGCGGCGGCGCGCGATGCCGGCGGCTCCGCGGCCGTGACGTGCACGGCGCGCACGCTTTCCTGATGGCTGAGATGAATCAGCTGGCGGAACAACAGGAAACCGAAGACGATGACGAACGGCACGATGGCGATGTGCGTCGACGTCGCCAGGCTCGCGACGAAGATGAGGGACGCCGTCAGCAGCCGCTGCGCCTTGTTGCGGCGGCTCGCGGCCTCCATCGGCTGATACGCGGCGATGAAGAGCACGAGATGCGTCGATGCGGAGATCGCGCTGCGGGAGATGGCGACGGCGTCGACGATGTAGAACACCACATACAGGATTCCGATCGAGCGCATCAGCGGCAGCGGAATGAAATCGGGACGGCGGCCGAGCAGCACACGAGCGACGATCAGCGCCATCACGGCGTGAAAAACCGCCAGCGGCACGATCGAGATCACCTGCGTCGCGTACAGCGGAATCGCGGCGAACATCGTGAGCGCGATGAGCTCGATCTCTCGCGCGCGGCCCGCGCCCGGAGGCGTGACGTCCGGCCGCGGCACGTTGACCGTCAGGCGGCGGACCAGCGGCCGGCTTCCGTCAGGCCGTCGCACGTTCATCGTGTGTCCTCACGGCAAAGACGACGGAGCTGCGGTCGATCGCCATCGTCATCGGGCTGATGGCCGGCGTAATGAGTGCGAGCGCGCGAAAGACGGCCGTGTACGACTCCCCCGGCCTCGTCCGCAGCCGCACCCTCGGCATCGTCAGCATGACGTCGAGCCCGCGCTGCAGTGCGTCGAACAGGAACGTCGCGGCGTGGCTGATCATCAATTCGAAATCGTCGTCCGACGCGCCGCGCGGCTTGAATGGATCGATGACCACCTGCACCGCGCGCGCGGCTTCGGTTTCGGTCTGCTTCACGATCCAGCGGCCGAGGCTCGCCGATTTTTTCCAGTAGATGTGGCGGTAGGAGTCGCCGCGAACGTAGTCGCGAAACGAGTGGATGTCCGTACCGAAGCCGGCGCGCGTGGACGGATGGTTCTCGCCGCTGACGGGGCGGAACTGATCGCGCGGCGTCTCCTCATCGAGCAGCCGCGGAAAGACGACCACCTCGCCCGTCAGCGGAGCGCGGCGCTTCTTGCAGAAGAAACCGAACGGATATCGTGTATATAAATCTATACTCTTTAACTGTACGATTCCCCGGCGCTGAAACACGAACTCCGCCGTCGTCCGCGTTTCGCTGCGGCGGCGGATGTTCGGAATGAAGAGCGGCGCCGCGAGCTCGGGCGAGTTGACGATGACGTCGCGCACGTTCCACACCGTCGAGCGGTTCGCGATCTTCAGCGTCCCTTCCGCCGGCCGTCCCGCCCACGCCTCGTTGATGCTTTCGAACGCGACGTCGATGTGCTGCAGGCCGCTCTTCGACGCGACGCCCGACAACAGCAGGCCGCCGAGCATGAACGAGAGGCCGATGTAGAGAGCGTTGTTGCCGGTGTTGATCGCCGCGAAGCCGATGACGATCGTGAAGACGATGAACGAGACGCCGATCTTCGTCAGGCGCACGACGCCTTCGAATTCGAACGGAAGGCGCTCGCCGTCGGCCGTTGACTGCAAACCGGCCGTCGCAACTTCGGCCATCGGCAGGCTGTCAGCGGTCAACGATCACCTCGGGACGGGAATCTCGTTGAGGATGCGGGCGATGAACTTCTGCTCCGGCGTCGAGTCCCCGCGCAGCCCGCGGCGGTCCTTCATCAGGATGCGGTGCGAGAGCACGGGGCCGGCGAGCCGTTTGATGTCTTCCGGCACGACGAAGTCGCGGCCGTTGACCATTGCCAGCGCCTGACAGGCTTTGAAGTACGTCAGCGCGCCGCGGGTCGAGACGCCGAGGGAGACTTCGGGGTGATTGCGGGTCGTGTGGACGATGTGCATGAGGTAGTCGACGAGCGCCTCGTTGACGTGAATCGTCGCGACTCGCTCCTGCAGGTCGCGCACCTCCTGCGTATCGAGCACCGATTCGAGGTGTTCGAGCGCTTCCTGAGCGCCGCCCGCACGGAGCAGTTTCTTCTCGTCGGTCGCGTTCGGATAGCCGATCGTCAGCTTCATCAGAAAGCGATCGAGCTGCGATTCGGGGAGCGGAAACGTTCCGACGTGCTCGACCGGGTTCTGCGTGGCGATGACGAGGAACGGATCGGGCAGCGGCAGCCGCCGCTTTTCGACGCTGATCATTCCCTCGCTCATCGCCTCGAGCAGCGCCGACTGCGATTTGGGCGTCGCGCGGTTGATCTCGTCGGCGAGCAGGACATTCGTGAAGATAGGCCCGGAGATGAATTCGAACTCCTGCTGCTCTTCGTTGTAGATCGTGATGCCGACGATGTCGGCGGGAAGAAGATCGCTCGTGAACTGGATGCGCTGAAACGACAGCGACAGCGAGCGCGCCAGCGCGTGCGCGAGCGTCGTCTTGCCGACGCCGGGCACGTCTTCGAGAAGGATGTGCCCTTTCGAAAGCAGCGCGGCGATGCAGAACTGCACGACTTCCGATTTGCCGCGAATGACACGCTCGACGTTCGCCTGCAGCGCGGCGATCTTCTCGAACGTGCGGTTGACCGGAAGCGGCTCGCTGGCCATTTCTTGATTCTCGATTCGGACGCTTTCCTTTTCTGAGACGGCGGTCACACCGTCACAGTTTCTTGTACTCCGGGCCTCCGCCGCCCTCCGGCGGCACCCACGTGATCACCTGATACGGATCCATGATGTCGCAAGTCTTGCAGTGATAACAATTCGTGAAGTTCAAAAACGGGATGCGGCCCTTTCCGTCGGGCGCCGGCTGAGGCTCATAGACGTTTGCCGGACAGAAGTGGAAGCACGGGTTTCCGTATTCCTCGGTGCATCTCGAGGCGCAGACGCTCGTGTCGCGTATGAGCAGGTGCGCGGGCTGATTCTCCTCATGCACGACGCCGCCGTAGTACACATCGGTGACTTTGTCGAACGTGTACGCGTTGTCGAACTTCATTTTCTGCGGCGGATGCGGATGCTCGTCGGCGAAGTAGCGCTGGATCCGCACCATCCGCTCGTGTCCGGCATGTCCTTCGAGTCGGTCGATCACACCGAAACCGCGGCCTTTCGTAACGAGGCCGAGTCCCGCATTGAGCATGCCAACGAAGACGCCGTACTCGAACGCCTGATGGAAGTTGCGCTGCATCCAGAGCTCGTCGCGCGCCCATGAATTTTCGAACAGCGCTTCGTACTCCTGCAGCTGTGACGCGGACACGTTTTCGTTCGCGAGCGCGTGATACGCGGCTTCGGCCGCGAGCATCCCCGATTTGATGCCGAGGTGAATGCCTTTGAGACGAGCGCCGTTGAGGTAGCCCGCGGAATCGCCGATGACGAGAAATCCGTCGCCGTACATCCGCGGCATCGAGTAGTAGCCTCCCTCGGGAATCGCTTTCGCGCCGGCAGAGATCATCTTGCCGCCGTCGAGAATGGCGCGAATCGACGGATGGATTTTGTAGCGCTGGAACTCGTGCTGCGGATCGAGGGTCGGATTGCGATAGTCGAGACCGACGACGAGGCCGATGTCGACGATGCGGTCCTTCATGCCGTAGATGAATCCGCCGCCGAACGTTTCGGCATCGAGCGGCCAGCCCAGCGTGTGAATCACCGTGCCGGGCGCGAAGCGATCGTCGGGCAGCTGCCAGATCTCTTTCACTCCGACCGCGTAGACCTGCGGATTTTTTCCGGCGTACAGATCGAAGACCTCGGCGAGCTGTTTCGTCAGCGTTCCGCGCGGCCCTTCCGCGAGGATCGTCAGCTTCGCGCGGACGTCGACGCCAGGCTCGTAGTTGGGCTTGCGCCGGCCGTTCTTGTCGATGCCTTTGTCGCCGGTGCGAACTCCGACGACGCGGCCGTTTTCGACGAGCACGCGCGAGGCTGCGAACTCCGGGAAGAGATCGACGCCTTCGGCCGCGACGATCGGCGCGAGCCAGCGAACGAACTCACCGAGCGAGACGACGTAGTTGCCGTGGTTCTGCAGCGGCGGTGGAAGAAGCGGTGCGGCGAACTTCCACTTCTCGGCCATCATCCAGAATCCGTCGTCGGTGACTGCCGACTCGACGGGACAGCCTCGATCGAGCCAGTCGGGCATCAGCTCGGCGATCCCGCGGGGGTCCATCACGGCGCCGGAGATCGCGTGTGATCCGATTTCCCTGCCTTTTTCGAGCACGGCGATGGAAATCGGATCGATCTTCTTTTCCGCGGTCTCGTTATGAGCTTTGATGAGTCGGGCGAGCTGGTACGCCGCGGCGAGGCCCGCAGGCCCCGCGCCGACGATCACGATATCGACATCGAGTGTTTCGCGTTGAACTCCCGGAAGTTCCGCCATTGCTCGGCATTGTAAACGCGAGGGTCAGGCGGCCGTTAACTGTGATGCATCTCTCCTCCCGCGGGAATTACCCTCCACCGTCTGCGCCATTGGCGAAGACCGGGCAGTGACTGCTTCCGGTCCCGGGCGTAGTCACGGGAGTGCCCACGATGGGGTTTGCCACGGGTGCCGTTGTTGACGAATGGATCGTAAGTGCCGCCGCTGGCGCCGCATCGGCCCTAATATCGGGGTCAGCGGCAGAGCGTGTACGGACGAGACGGAGATCCTCGCGGCGCGGCAATCGCCGTTCACCCACCGTCAGCTCGGCGTACATGATGTCGTCGCGCTGCGCCGACTCATGAAGGTCCGGCATGCCCAGGTCGTGACCCATCTCGTGCATCACCGCAGTCAATAGATCAACGTGACCGGCCGGCGCGGAGTACGGATCGGTATACAGACGTCCATTGGACGCGTGGTTGCCGAATTCGTCATCGCGCGAAGGCGTTGGATCGATGAACCAGCCGTGGCCCGCAGCCGTACGATCGAGCGTGACGTGGTCGCAGTCGGAGATGCCCAGATAAGAGCCTCCCAGATCATCAATCAGGAACCTCAACCGGTTAAGTGCCGCGATCTGATCCTTCGTCAATCCCGTCGCGATCCATCGCTGCCGGGCAGCCTCCACAATGAAGTCGAGCTGCTGGCGGCTGAGACCATCAGTACCGACCATAGAGTTCGGACGAAAAGCAGATCGCGTCAATGGAACTTCGGTATCGAAGGCAGGCATCGCCGCGCGTTCCACGCCGCCTGCGGCGAAGAGCAACGGCGGCTGGGCGCAATCCGCGCCGCCAGGTGAGTTGTGGAAGTTGTTCACCGCTTGATTGAAAGTGACGAAGGGACTATCGGCCAGAGTGTTCGCCGCCTTCAAATAGTTCGTCACCGCGGTAGTGTCTGTGGTGCTGCCGGTGTAACCCGGGAGGTCGATCTGACCTGCGGCTGACGCCTGGCCGTTGAACAGAATATCGTTGGCCTGCCCGATGGCGACCGTGCCGGGGGCGCCGCTTATGCTGTTCTTGTCGGCGCTGGTCTCTCCGCCCAGGACGCTCCCAATGTGGAGGCAAGCCAGATTGGTATCGGTAGGCGCTGCAGCGACCGTGAGATCGATACCGGCAATGGAATCA